>NZ_JBEZBN010000050.1:0-47017 GCF_040647115.1 Streptomyces sp. NPDC044571 | reverse complement strand
CAGGCACAAGATCATCCGACACATCCAGAACCTTGCCGCCCGTCAGCCCAACTGCCAAGCCCCTGAGCCAAACTCATTCTGAAATGATCAGTTAGGACTTGTCCGGCCGATCATGTGACAACGGGCGTTGTGGCAGGTGGCGGGAGCACGGGCAGGACCAGCCCGTTCTCGCGCCAGCGGCGGAAGAAGGCGTGGACCCGGGCCCAGTCGGGCAATCCGCGGGCATCGCCCGCCAGGAAATCCCGTCCGCCATCAGGTAGCGGATCGCGTCGCGCATCTGGCGGTGGCAGTAGGCCTCGGGCTGCCCGCCCCGGCCCTCCAGCCAGGACGGCGTGGGTAGCAAGGGCCGCACCGCCGCCCATTCCGCGTCCGTCATGTCCGACGGATACCGACGCTGCCGACCGGGATGATCGGCGGCGTTGCCGTACGCGTGCGCGAGGCAATCGCACGACCAGGCGAGTTGAAGTCGACAGGCGCAACCGCGTGCACATGGGACAACAGGACCTCCTGGTACTGCTCGGTCGGATTCGCATCCCCGAGCTACCGAGAGGCCCTGCCCTCATGCGCGTACAGCCGGAAGATCACCCCTGAGGGAGCCTGTTCGACCCGCATGGCCCATGATCGGTTGCGATAAAGCTACTGAGACGGGCGCCGAAGGCGGCGGCGACGCCGGAGTGGGCGGTCGGGTACTCGGTTACTCGGGCGTGGGCTTTCCGGTCAGGGCCTTGGTGACGGTCTGCGAGCTGAGCCCGGTGGCCCGGACCAACTCGCCGCGGTCGATGCCGCAGCGGTGCGCTGCCCGCATAGCCGCGTTGCGCAGGGCCACGTCCGGGCGGAAGCGGTGCTGGGCGAGTCTGCTCTGCACGGCGCCGGCGAACCAGACCAGGAACCGGCCCTGCCAGGCGGTGAACGGACTGCGGGAGGTGGGGGTGGGTGTTGCCGGTGCTGCCAACGGGCGTCCCTTCGGTCGGTGTCTGCCCTTCGACGGTGACGGCAGGGGCGGCTCTCGGCCAGAGCGAGAACGAGCCGCCTGCGATGGGGCACCAGGCAGTCGTGGGGCAGTGGCGCACCTCAAGGGGTGCCCGTTGGTGCCCCTCGTCCCACGAGCCGTGGCTCTACGTGCATCTCAGCCTCGCTGCGCTCGGCCTCGCCGTGCGGGTCGGCGAGGCGCCCGGTCCCGCCGTGGTCACGCAGGCGGTGCGGCGTGGGCGCAGGGGGCGCGGTGGGCTGGGCGGTCGGTGGCGGTGAAGATCCGGTCCAGGTGGTGGTGCAGGACCCTGACGGCCGACTCCGGCTCCCGTTGCCCCACGAGGATGCTGGTGCCCATGGTCGCCGTCATGGCGAGCAGGCTGATGGCTTCGGTGCGCGCGTCGACGTCGGGGTCGGCCGCGCCGGTTTCCTGGGCCTGCCGGAGCAGGCCGGTCAGGGCGTCCTCGGCGGCCTCGGGGTTGTCGATGAAGGGCTGCGCCGCGAGTGCCTCGTCGGTGACGGAGAGGATCGCGTACGAGCTGTAGAGGAGGTGGAAGGTGCGGCTCTCCTCGTCGGTGGGGAGGGAGGCGAGGAGGAGCGCCTCGACCGTCGCGCGCTGACCGGGATCCTCCCCGGCGGCTCGCAGCCGGGCGCCGACGCGTGCGGTGAAGCGGTCGGTGAGGTGCTGGAGCCCGTAGAAGAGCAGTTTCTCCTTGGTCTGGAAGTAGTACTGGACGAGGCGGAGTGACACGCCTGCTTCGGCTGCGACATCGCGCATGCCGACGGCGTGCAGTCCGCGCCGCCCGGCGACCCGGATGAGTGCCTCGGCGATCTGGGTGCGCCGTTCCTCGTGGTCCACGCGCTTCGGCATGTGCCGTGCCTCCGCCTGTCGGTGCCGCCTTTGCGTCCGGCCGGTCCGGACCTCCTTATGGTACCGCCGTACCATCATTATGGTACGGTCGTATCACGACGAACGGATCTTCCCGGAGGTGCCCCGTGCCCGAGAACACGACCCGAGTGCGCCGCGACATCGGCCACTATGTGAGCGACGAGCTGCGCGACCGCTACTTCGCAGCCTGCGACGCGCTCTTCGCGAAAGGTGCACCGATCCGCTCCGAGACGGACGTCGAGACGAGCTTCGGCACCACGCACGTCTACCGCTACGGCCCCACCGACGCGGCAGCCGAGTCGCGCACGCCCGTGGTCCTGATCCACGGTTCGGGAGGCTGCTCCGCGCAGTGGTACCCCAACACCCGTGCGCTCAGCGCCGACCGCCCCGTCTACGCGCTCGACACCCCCGGCGACCCCGGCCGCAGCGTCCACCGCGAACCGATGTGGCAGCCCGAGCGCGCGGCCCAGTGGATGGACGAGGCCCTCGACGCCCTCGGCCTCGACAAGGTCCACCTCGTCGGCTCCTCCTACGGGGGCTGGCTGGTCATCAACCAGGCCCACCGCCGGCCCGGTCGGCTCGCCTCGGTCACCGCCCTCGACCCGGGCGGCCTGGAAAAGGTGGGACTGCGCTTCTTCGTCTGGATCTTCGCCAGTCTCTTCGCCACCTACGCCCCCAAGGCCTGGCGCCCGCGCCTCGCCAAGTGGCTGGAACAGCCGGTGATCACCGTCCCCGAGCTGCGCGCATGGATCCAGGCGGGCGTGCGGGCCTTCCGGATCCGCCGTCCCGCGCCGCTGCCGCTCACGGACGCCGAACTGGGCTCCATCCGGACGCCGTTCTACCTGATCATGGGCAAGCGCAGCCTGCTCGTGCACCCGAAGCGGCAGCTGGAGCGCGTACCGCGCGTGATCTCCGGTGCCCGCGCCGAGATCATCGCCCAGACCGGCCACGGCCCCCAGATCGACCACCCCGACCTGGTCAACGCCCGGATGCTGAGCTTCATGGAGGACATCGACTCCCTCGACCCGGCCGCGGCCCAGGGTGCCGTCGGCTCGTAACACCTGCGGGCCGGAAGCGTCGGTGGAATCGGCGAATCCGGAGCGATGCCGTGCCGTGATCGGCAGGATGGGGGCATGGACCGTGGGGATGTGGGGCCGGGCAGGTCGCGGCCGGTGGTGGTGCGGGTGCCGGTGGAGCCGGTGGAAGCCGCAGTGGAAGCCGACGCGGTCGACGCCGTGTCGCGCGCGGGCGATGTGGTGGTGCGCGGCCCGCTGTTCGGGGTGGCGGCGCAGAGTGCCGGGGACGCGCCGAGGTGGCGGGTGATGGTCGCCGTGACGGCGGGTTGCCCGCAACAGGCGCGCGACGGGCTGAACTCGCTCTTGTGGTTCCGCGCGAAGGACGACGCGCACGACAGGGCGGAGCGGCGCGCTCTGCTGGCGGCGGTCGCCCGGCTGGAGAGCGAGCGGGTCGACGAACTCGACGTGGCCGGGACCCGGTACCGGGTCGTACGCGCCGAGGAGTACGCGGGCGCGGGCGCAGGCGGCATGGAGGAGCCCCGGCCGACCGACCCGGAGCCCCCCGTCCCCGACTGGGACCGCGCCGCCAAGGGACCGGAGATCGATGACGGCCTGGTCCTGGACCCGGACGCGCCGGTCACCCCGACCCAGGCCCTGGAACAGCTGGCGCTGCGCGGCCTGTGCTACACCGGCGCGCGGTTCCCGGAAGACGTGCGCGCCGACGCACGGCGGGCGCTGGAGACCCACCCGGACGTCCTGCTCCTGCCGCCGACGTTCACGGTCGTCGAGCAGGCCGCGAGCAGTTGGGCGCCGGTCAGCGGACCCCACGCGACCGCGCACGCCGCCCGCAAGTCGCTGGACTTCGCGCTGACCTGGATGTGGCCCCGTATGCGCGGCCACATCCCCGAGGGAGCCGACCCGCACGCCGACGCGCGTACCTGGGCCGCAGGCGGCGGAAGGGGCGGTGCAACGGGAGGCGGCGCCGCGGCGGACCGGCGGGCCGCCGAGCTGGCCGCGTACGCCCATGCCGCCGACACGCTCCGGGCCGGGCGCGTCAACCAGCTGGAATTCCAGGGCGCCGTGTACCAGATCGCCCGCACCCGGCGCCTGCTGCGCTGGGGCCCCGACGGACCCGAGGGCCCGCGCCCGTCCGATGCCAACAGCCAGGACCCCACACGCATCCACCTTCCGCTCGACGAAGACGGCCGCGTCCTCCCCGAAGACTGATCGAGCACTCGACCGGTGTCCGCTATGCGTCGGCGGGAACGTCGGGGCCCTCCGCCCCGGGCCGGCGGCACCAGGCCGTGATCATCCCGGGTGACAGGTCTGCGCAGTCGGGAGAATCGAGGTACCGGATCGCCTCGTCGATGTCCGCGTCGTCCACCAGCCCGGTCGCGTTCATCGCCTCTCTCCCGCGGTTCCACGTCTCCACCCAGAAACGGCTGATGGCGCTCCCCGGGAGGAGGGGCGGCACATGGATCTCGGCGGCCACGGACACCAGACCGAGGTCGTGCATCAGCTGCGGGTAGCGCGGGGTCCAGGAGATGTCGGTGCCGATGGTGTCGCGCAGCCCCTGCCACAGGGCCTGCATGGCCCGGGTGTACGGGCTCGTGGGCGCGAGGTCGGTGGTCAGGTCGACCGCATCGCCGAGCACCAGGACTCCGCCGGGTACGAGCAGCTCGCCGAGGCGCGCCATCAGCTGCCGGCGGGCGGGCAGGTGCATCAGTACGAAACGAGCGTGGACCAGGTGGAACCGCCCGGGGTCGAACCCGGGGGCGCTGATGTCCGCCTCCAGGACGTCGAGTCCGGGCTGCGGACGGCCTGAAAGGAAGCGGACGTCGCGGTCCACCGCCAGGACACGCGTGACGCCGAGCTCCCCCAGCAGCCGGCGGGCGATGCTGCCGGTGCCCGCTCCCACGTCGAGGCTGCTCCATCCGGGCCCCGCGCCCAGCTCGCGCAGCCGGGCGATCGTGACGTCGTCGTAGGCGAGGGCGCCGAGGTCGATGCGCTCGTCCTCGCCGGCCTGGTCGGGCGGGAACACCGTCTCGCCGTACTGCCCTGGCGTGGAGGCGCTCCCGGGCGCTTCACCGCCGGTCGGAACAGGTGGGTACATCGGTCGGCCACCGCCTCCGCTACGGGATCGGCACTCCGGTCTTGAGGAACCACAGACCGGCGATGCTTCCGTTCTTGTGGAAGTTCAGGCGGAACTCGCCGGCCTGGCTTTCCATCCGCAGCGGCACGTTGACCACGGTGGAGTCGCCGCGTGCGACGTCCTCGGGATCCCCGTGCGACTGGTAGCGCCCGAACGTGGCCTGGTACGTCTTCCAGGCCGCCGCGAGGGCCTCTGGCGTCAGCAGCTTGCGTACCGTCGGGTCGAAGTGGGCTGTGGCCGCAGTGAAGTCGCCGCTCACGATGGCGTCGAGCGTCTGAACGGCGATCCGGTCGTACGGGGTCTGAGCCGGGGACACCGCCCCGGCGGGGCGCGTGACCGCCGTGACCGCCGCGGGTGCGCGGCTCCGTACCGCGGCGGACGCGGAACCGCCGGCCGGCAGCAGCACACAGGCGGCCAGCGTGGCCGTGGCCATCGCCTGGAGGAGTGCCCGCTTGCTGTGGGGCGTCGGGCCGTTGTCGGGCATCGGGACCACGACCTTCTCCCGCGGAGGGTCCGGACAGGTCCATCTTGCTCCGCTCACTCCGCCCCCGCACGCCGGGGAACAGGCCCGCCGGCCGCCCGCTCGCGACGGCGTCTCCACGCGTGCCCCCCGGCGTCGGCCGCCCGGCTACTGACAGCTGCCCGAAGTGAGGAGGACAATAGGGGTAGTTGACGTCAGGGGGGTCTGATGGGCCGGGCAGTGCGGTGGGGGACGGCAGTACTTCTGGCAGGTCTGGCTGTCTGGTACGGCTCGTACTACACCACGATCGTGGTCTGGGAGCTACGGAAGATCTTCGCCTGGTTGTCCGCGCCGCTGTTGGCCGCCGCGTCCGCCGCGGCCCTGTGGACGGCAGTGCACCTGCTCCGCAGGAAGCGGCGCGGCGCCGGTGCGGGCGGGGGCGGGGCCGGGGGTGGCGCGGCGGTGGCCCTCGGCTGGCTGGGCGGCCTCCTGGGGCTGGGCATCGCGGTCTGGTGGCTGGTGTACGGCGCGTACCTCCAGGACCGGGTGTACATGCGCGACGTGCAGATCGTCTCCGAGGCGGTCCCCGAACTGGTGCCCCGCGCGCCGTACCTGGTCGGAAAGGCACAGGCCGCCCCGCATCTGGGCGATGTGACCGGCGAGATCGCCGACGTCACGTACCTGCCCGACGCCGACCGGTTCGCGACCATGGTCGAGCGGCGCGGCTGGCTGTCCGGATACGAAGTCGGCCTCGTGCAGGAGATCCCGCTCGGAGGCAACAGCCGCAACCAGGAGCGGTGCGCGTTCGACGTGGAGAGGGCCGACGCACGGATCGGCGGCTGGTTCACCCACAACCTCGGCCGCAGGATCTCGGCCCAGAAGCGCTGGGTACGCTTCGAGGCGTCGGACGCCTACGTGACCTGCACGGGCGATACCCCGATCGTGGTCGTCCCCCTCAAGCGCCAGACCGGCTTCCTGCTGGTGACCGAACGCCCGGCCGGAGTCGCGCTCTACAACGGGCGGACCGGGCAAGTGACGGTCACCACCGACACGGCAGCGGTGCCCGGCCCCTCCTATCCGATGAGCCTCGCGTCCCGGCAGCGCGAGGGGACCGCCGCGGTCGGCAGCTTCAGCGACTGGTGGTTCGAGCGCAGTGGCTGGGACGCGTCGGAGGACGGCGCCAACGAAGGCAACGAATCGGAGTTCACGCTGCGGTACCGCGACCAGGCCGGCGGCAGCGCGTACGTCACCCCCCTCACCCCGCAGGGGGAGGCCAGTTCCGTCGTGGCCGTGTCGACCGTACCGACCCGTCATCAGGGCGGGGGCCTCGCCCCGATGACCGTCCACCGGCTCAGTCCGACCTGGTCGTCGCCGAAGGCGCTCGTCGAGCTGGTCAAGGCGGAGTACCGGGACGTCTGCTGCTACAACGAGGACCGGGTCTTCGAGGTCGTTCCCACCGGCGGCAGTACGTGGACCGCCACCATCGGCAGCGAGCAGAACATCCGCTACCGGGTGGAGGGCCGGGGCCAGGTCGCCGGCCGGGAGGCGACCTGCCTGAAGACGGCTGAGGGAGCACTCATCAGCTGTGCGTTCGCGGCGCCCGGGTCCCCGGAGGAAGCGGAACTCAAACGCAGGGAGCAGGAGAAACAGAAACCGAAGGGCGAGGGCGCCGCGCCCCCCGGGGACGTCGACCTCCACGGGTACACCCCCGAGCAGCTCGCCGAACTGCAACGGCGCCTGTCCGAGGAGGTCGTGCGCCGGCTGAAGAACGGCGGGACCTGACGCCCGGCGGCGGGCGCCCGCCCGGGTCCGGGTCGGCCGGTCAGCGGCCGACCCGGACAACGTGCTCAGGCAAGGTCGAACCGGTCGAGGTTCATGACCTTGTCCCACGCCGCCACGAAGTCACGCACGAACTTCCCGCTCGCATCCTGGCACGCGTACACCTCCGAGATGGCGCGGAGCTGGGAGTGCGAACCGAAGACGAGGTCGACGGCGGTGGCGGTCCACTTGACCTCGCCCTTGGCGCGGTCCCGGCCTTCGAATACGCCCTCGATCGACTCGGACACCTTCCACTCCAGGCCCGAGTCGAGCAGATTGACGAAGAAGTCATTGGTCAACGTCTCGGGCCGGTCGGTGAAGACGCCGTGTGCGGACCGCCCGAAGTTCGTGTTCAGCGCCCGCATACCGCCGATCAGAACCGTCATCTCGGGCGCGGTCAGGTCCAACAGGTTGGCCCGGTCGAGCAGGAGGGTCTCCGCGGCCAACTTCTCCCCGGTCCGGAGGTAGTTGCGGAAACCGTCTGCGGTCGGTTCGAGCACGGCGAACGACTCCACGTCGGTCTGCTCCTGCGAGGCGTCCGTGCGCCCCGGTGCGAAGGGGACCGTGATGTCGTGCCCGGCGCTCTTCGCCGCTTGCTCCACGGCCGCGCACCCGCCCAGGACGATCAGGTCGGCGAGCGAAACCCGCTTCCCGTCCGACTGCGAGCGATTGAACTCCTGCTGGATCCGCTCAAGGCCCTGGACCACCTCGACCACTTCGGGCCGGTCGTTCACCTCCCAGTCCTTTTGCGGCGCGAGCCGGATCCGCGCCCCGTTGGCCCCGCCGCGCTTGTCGGTGGCGCGGAAGCTGGCCGCCGAGGCCCAGGCCGTGGTGACCAGTTGGGAGACGGACAGTCCCGATGCGAGGATCTGGCGCTTGAGGGCGGTGATGTCCTCCTTCGCGACCAGCTCGTGATCGACCTTGGGGACCGGGTCCTGCCACAGCTGCGGCTCGGGAATCCAGGGGCCGAGGTAGCGCGAGACGGGCCCCATGTCGCGGTGCAACAGCTTGTACCACGCCTTGGCGAACTTGTCCGCGAGCTCGGCGGGATTCTCGTGGAAGCGCTTCGAGATCGGCCCGTAGACGGGGTCCACCTTCAGCGCGAGGTCCGTCGTCAGCATCATGGGGGCGTGCCGCTTCGAGGGATCGTGAGCGTCGGGCACGGTGCCCTGGGCCGCGGGATCCTTGGGAGTCCACTGCTTCGCACCGGCGGGGCTCGTCGTCAGCTCCCAGTCGTACGTGAACAGGTTGTCCAGGTAACCGTTGTCCCAAGTCGTCGGCGCGGTGGTCCATGCGCCTTCCAGCCCGCTGGTGAGCGCGTGGGGGCCCACGCCGCTGCCGTAGGTGTTCTTCCAGCCGAGGCCCTGCTGCTCGACGGGGGCGGCCTCGGGTTCCGGACCGATGTACTCGGCCTGGACCGCACCATGGCACTTGCCGAACGTGTGGCCGCCGATGATGAGCGCGACCGTCTCCTCGTCGTTCATCGCCATGCGCCCGAACGTCTCGCGAATGTCCCTGGCGGCGGCCATCGGGTCCGGGTTGCCGTTGGGGCCCTCCGGGTTCACGTAGATCAGGCCCATCTGCACGGCGCCGAAAGGACCGGTGAGTTCCCTCTCGCCGCTGTAGCGCTCGTCTCCGAGCCACGTGTCCTCGGGTCCCCAGAAGATTTCCTCCGGTTCCCAGATGTCCTCCCGGCCGAAGCCGAACCCGAACGTTTTGAACCCCATCGATTCCATGGCGCAATTGCCGGCGAAGACCAGGAGGTCGGCCCAGGAGATCTTCCGGCCGTACTTCTGCTTGACCGGCCAGAGCAGGCGGCGCGCCTTGTCGAGGCTCGCGTTGTCCGGCCAGCTGTTGAGGGGCGCGAAACGCTGGGCACCGGATCCGCCACCGCCCCGGCCGTCGGCAATGCGGTAGGTGCCCGCGGCATGCCAGCTCATCCGGATGAACAGCGGACCGTAGTGGCCGTAGTCGGCGGGCCACCAGTCCTGCGACGTCGTCATCACCTCGAAGACGTCCTGCTTCAGCGCGTCGACGTCGAGGTTCCTGAACTCGTCCGCATAAGTGAAGTCCTCGCCCATCGGATTGGACCGGGGCGAGTGCTGGTGGAGAACCTGAAGGTCCAGCTGGTTCGGCCACCAGTCCCGATTCGTCTTCGGCCGGGTAGCCGTGGGGGTCGGGGAGGGGATTACCGGGTTCTCGCTCTCGCTGCCAGACACGTCGGTCCTTCTTCCTGTCTCACTGATTCCTCTGCTGGCCTGCTTGCCCTTGTGCCCATGGTTGCGCACCGGTGTCTCCCCGCTGAGAGAACACGCAGGGCGACTCGCGCAACGACACTCGAAGTTATTGTCTTAAGTAAGCAGGGTTTGGCGGGGAAATCCGGCGCCCGGCATGCGGACGCCGGAGAGGCTGTGGGCCTCTCCGGCGTCCGCTGTGTCGGGTGGTTTACGGGAATTGACTCCTCGGGGGGCGCAGGGTCCGGGCCGGCGGCCGTCACTTGCCGAACTGGGCCTTCAGGGCGTCCTTGAGCTGCTTCTTGACGAGCCCCTTGTTGGTCTTGTTCACGGTGCCGCCGGTGCCCTTGCCGTCGCCGCCCACGGAGGTGGCGTCGCCCTGGTTGATGGCGTCGGCGCTGGCGCTGCCGCCGGTGGCGGCGCCGGTGGTGATGGTGCACTTGCCCTTGCAGATGCCGACACCGGAGTTGGCGGTGCCACCGGTGGCCGTGCCGCCGACCGTGGTGTTCTCGGCGTTGGAGCCGCCGCCCGTGCCGATGCCGTCGGCGCTGTCGTCCTGGACCAGGGCGACCGCGTGCTGCGGGGCGGCGACCGGGGCGGCCATCGCGGTTGCGGGGAGGGCGATGCCGCCGCCCAGCAGCGCCACGGAAGCTCCGGCCAGGACGATACGACGGGTCGAGAAACGCTGGAACATGGGAATTCTCCATTCGGTGTAAAAAGAGGGTCTGGACACCGTCCCGGGAAGGGTCGGCGGCAATTTTCGTCCTCGTTTTCTCCGGTGGTTTCTCCCGGTGAGGGCGTACTTCAAATAAACCCTGTGGGCCGACATGCGTCACGCCACTCGAATACGTGGCTTGACGCCGAGAATCGATCTTGGTAAAGCGAGCGTCCCGGCAGTTCGCCCGGCGGTGCCGGGCGATGCCGAAGGCGGGCAACCGGTCACCCCGGACCAGTGCGGCCGAGCGGCGCAGCGCGGTGGCCGCAGACGCCTCCTCCAGGGCCACGGCGGCCGGGGCCAGGCCGTCCCGGGTGCCGAGCCATACGGCCGGCGGCACGGCGGTCGGCAGCAGCACCGGCAAGAGGGCGAGCGGCGCGGCCGCGCTCTCCCGTCACGGCCTCCTTGAGGACCGCCTGGCAGAGCGCGGCCGGCGCCGCCATGCCCGACATGCCCATGGCGAGAAGCAGAACGAACAGCGTGCAGGCCGCGACGATGAGCACGACGTGTTCGGACGCCGGGTCCTCGCCGTACGGCGGATCGAAGGCGGCCTCGATGTCCCGGTACACCGCGGCCACGGCCATGCCCACGGCCATGCCCACGGGGAGGGCCGGCGAGGGCCGGGCCCGCCAGGGTGATGGCCTGCACGGCCGTCATGACACCGGCCGGCTGCTTTCGGTGGCGGCGGATGGTCGCGAACGCGCCGGGAAGTCGTGGCCCGGCTGGGGATGCCGGGGCGTGCGGATGCCGGAGAGGCCATGGCCTCTCCGGCATCGTCGCGGTGTGTAGGGGCTCAGCGGGTGGTCGGCTCAGCCGTCACTTGCCGAGCTTGGCCTTCAGGTTCTCCTTGACCTGGTCCTTGATGACCTGGGCCTCGGTCTTGCTCACGATGCCGCCGGTGCCCGTGCCGTCGCCGCCCACGGAGGTGGCGTCGCCCTGGTTGATGGCGTCGGCGCTGGCGCTGCCGCCCGTGGCGGCGCCGGTGGTGATGTCACATCCGCCCTCACAGTTGGAGACACCGGAGTTGGCGCTGCCGCCCTTGGCCTCGCCACCGACGGTGGTGTTCTCGGCGTTGGAGTCTCCGCCGGTACCGATGCCGTCGGCGCTGTCCGCGGGGGCGAGGGTGACGACGTGCTGCGGGGCGGCGACCGGCGCGGCCATGGCGGTCGCCGGCAGTGCGATGCCGCCGCCCAGCAGCGCCACGGAAGCTCCGGCCAGGACGATACGACGGGTCGAGAAACGCTGGAACATGGGAATTCTCCATTCGGTATGAGAAAAGGGGGTTTCGTGAAATTTCCCGGGGAAAGGGCCGGGCTATCGGTTCGGCCTCGTTGTCTCCGGTGGTTTGTCCCGGTGAGGGCGTACTTCAAATAAACCCTGTGGCGGGACGTGCGTCATGCCCCTCAAGTACGTGGCTTGACGCCGAAAATCGATCTTGCTAAAAGCCCCCGGTCCCCTGCCCCGCCGGCTACTCCCCGCGCCAGATCCGCTCGTACGCCTCTCGGTAGCCCTTCGGGTCCCAGGACGTGGCCCCGCCGCTGTTCTCGGCCGTCACCACGTGCACGGGTGCGACGTACCCGCTGGCGGGACGGCCGGCGAAGGCGCGGTTGAACTCGTCGATGATCTGCCAGCCCTGCTGGTTCAGGGGCTCGGGGACGGTGGCCGCCTGGTGGCGCCGGCTGTTGATGCGCTGGAAGGCGGAGGGGTCGCCGTCGCCCGCGCCGATGTTGAAGGGCGGCCCCTCGCCGGGGCGCCCGGCGGCACGCAGCGCCGGGGCGGCGTCGGCGAAGTAGAGGTCGTTGATCGCGATGGAGTGGGTCCACCGGTTCCGGAAGCGGGACACCAGGGAGGAGACCTGCTGCGGGGTGCGCTGGCTCGCGTCCGGGATGGGGATGTTCTCCGTGGCCAGCAGCCTCACCCCGGGGCACTCGGCGAGCGCCTGCTTGATCAGCTCGGACTTGTTGCGGGCGAAGGGGATGGAGTCGTCGGTGAAGACGACGACCCCGGCGCCGCCGTCGGACCCGGCGATGACCCAGTCCGCGCTGATCCCAGCCACCTCCGCCACCTTCGTGGTGATGTTGGTGAAGAGCCGGGGGCGGCTGCTCGGTCCGGGGGAGGTGACCGCGTGCCAACCGACCAGCGGAATGCCCGCGGCCTCGGCCCGTGCCGTCTGCTGCGCCGTGAGCAGGGGGTCGAAGCCGCCGATGGCGATGCCCGAGGGCTTGAGGGTGACGGCTTGGCTGAGCGCGGCCTGGATGCCCGCCGGGGTGCCCTCCCCGTCGATCACCCGGACCTGCCAGCCCATGGCCGCCGCGGCTTCCCGGATGCCCTGGGCGACTCCGGCGACACCGGGGTTGGTCATGGTCTGGGCCACGTAGACGACGCTCTTGCCGGGAACCGCCGCCGGGCCGGTCGTGGGGCCGTTCCAGGAGAGGTCGGCACGCTCGGCCTGCCCCACGGCCTCCTTGGCCTTGGCGAGTACGGCCGGGCAGCCGGCGCCCGAGGGCGCGGTCGGGGGAGACGCCGAGGTCTGCGAGGGGCCGCCTCCGCAGCCGGCGAGGAGAGCGGTGGCGGCCGCCCACAGGGCCGCGGCCGCGAGGACGCTGGTGCGGTTCGGGTACACGGTGCTCCTGACTAGGGGTGCGCTGGTGGCTGGGGGGCGCCGTCGTCCGCCTCCGGCGCCGACGGCCCGCCCGGCCGGCCGGGCGGGTCCCGGTCCGGGGTGGCCTGCGCCCGCAGCCGCCGCCGCGCCGTGTAGCCGGCCAGGCCGACCGCCACCAGGAGCGTGCCGCCGTTGAACAGCGGGGTGGCCCAGAACCGGGCACCGAGTTGGCCGATACCGGCGAGTCCGACGGCGAGCACGCTGACGGCCACGAGGGTGCCGAGCGCGTTGGCGCGCCCGGGCTTGATCGTGGTGGAGCCGAGCAGCGCGCCGACGAAGGCGGGCAGCAGGTAGTCCAGGCCGACACTCGGGTTGCCGATCTGCTGCTGCGCGGCGAGCAGCACCCCGGCGATGCCCACGACCAGCCCCGATCCGGCGAAGGCGTAGACGGAGTACCTGCGGGTGGGGATGCCGAGGATGTCCGCGGCGCGGGGGTTGGAGCCGATGACGTACAGGTACCGGCCGAGCGGCAGCCGTTCCAGCACCACCCACAGGACGAGGACGGCGGCGAGCACGTAGAAGGCGGGCACCGGCAGGCCGAGGAACCGTGCGTCGTACAGGCCGGTGAAGGCGGCCGGCAGGCCGTCCGGGCCGGGCACGATCCGGCTGCCGTCCGTGAGCCATCCGGTGAGGGCGTACATGACGCTGCCGGTGCCGAGCGTGGCGATGAAGGAGTCGATCCGGGCGAATTCGACGACGAGCCCGTTCAGGGTGCCGACCAGCGCCCCTCCGGCGATGACGGCGAGGCAGGCGAGCGGCCAGGGCGTCCCCTCCTCGACGACGAGGTGCATCACCAGGACGTGCGCCAGGCCCAGCCCGTAGCCGATGGACAGGTCGAACTTGCCGGCGGCGATGGGGATCGTCGCACCGAGCGCGAGGAGCGCGGGGATCGACTGGTTGGAGAGGATCGAGGACACGTTGTCCCGCGTGGGGAAGGTGTCCGGCAGGGCCGCGGAGAAGACCAGGAAGAGCAGGGCGGTCAGGCCCAGCAGCCCGTAGCTCCCGAGGATGTGATGCCCGCGCCCGCGCGGGGACCGGTGGGTCACGGGGCCGTCGTGCTTCCGGTGATCGCGGGCATGGCCGAGGCGGCGCGGGTGAGTTCGGCAGGCGTCAGGGCGGCACCCGCCGGTTCGGCCGCCACGGATCCGCGTACGAAGACCAGGGTGCGGTGGCAGAGGTCCGCGACCTCCTCGAAGTCGGTGGACACCAGCAGGATCGCGAGGCCCTCGGTTGCCGCGTCGTCGAGCAGCCGGTGGATCGCCGCCTTGGCGCCGACGTCCACGCTCGCGGTCGGCTCTTCGAGGATCAGCAGCCGCAGACCGCCCCGGAGCCACCGGCCGAGGACGACTTTCTGCTGGTGGCCGCCCGACAGGGTGGCGAGGGGCGCCTCGCTGTCGCGGGGGCGCACCGAGAACCGTGCGATCAGGTCGGCGGCCTCACGCCGCTCCCGCCGGGGACCGAGCCAGCGCCACGCCGGGACACCGGACGCCCGGGGGTTGGCCAGGAAGTTCTCCCGGACCGTCAGATCGGGGAGGCAGCCCTCCTCCTGGCGGTTGGCGGCGACGAATCCGACTCCCCGGCCGAGGGCGGCGGCCACCGAACGGGGACGGTAGGGGCGGCCGTCGAGCAGTGCCCGCCCCCCGAGCAGCGGCAGCGCACCGGCGAGGGCGCGCCCCAGGTGCATGTGGCCGGCGCCGGTCAACCCCACCATGCCGAGGATCTCCCCGGGCGCCAGCTCCAGGCTGACGGGCCCGGTGTGCCGGGTCGTCACGGCGTCGAGACGCAGCACGGGAGTACGGTCGCGGGGCACGGCAGTGCCCGGCCCGCGCCCGGCCGGTGCGGCAGCGCCAGGCTCACGCCCGGCCGGTGCGGCGCCCGCGATGTCATGGACCAGACGGGCAGGGCCGTACCCGGCGAGTGGCCCCTGGCTGACCAGGCGGCCGTCGCGCAGGACGGCGAACGCGTCGGCGACCCGGTACACCTCGTCGAACCGGTGGCTGACATACAGGATGCCGTGCCCCCGGTCGCGCAACGTGTGCAGGACGTCGAAGAGCCGGGCGCAGTCCGCGGCGGGCAGCGTGGCGGTCGGCTCGTCGAGGACGAACAGCTCCGCCCGTCGCGCGAGGGCGCGGGCGATGGCCACCAGGGAACGCTCGGCCGGCGCGAGGTCAGCGATGCGGGCCTCGGCGTCCAGGTGTCCGGCGACGATCCCGAGGGCCTCGGCGCAGCGCTCCCGGGTCTGCCGCCAGGAGATCAGGCCGAGGCGGCGCGGGTAGCCCGTCCCCAGGGCGATGTTCTCGGCGACCGTCATCGACTCGACCAGGCCGAGGTCCTGGTGGATGAAGGACATCTTCCCGGTGGCGGCCTCGGACCCGAGCCGGTGCCCGGCCACCGTCACCTCGCCCTCGTCGGCCTGGTGTACCCCGGCGAGCACCTTGATGAGCGTGGACTTCCCGGCCCCGTTGGGGCCGAGGAGGGCGAGGACGCTGCCCCTGTGGAGGTCGAGGCCGACGTCGTCCAGCGCGACGGTTCCGCCGAACCGCTTGCCGAGGCCTTGTATCCGCACGAGCGGTTCACCGCCGGAACTCCGGGGCGGGAGGCCCGTCGAGGTGTCGGAAGGGTCATGGGCGTCATGCACGGACGTCTCCGGGGGCGACCTCGGATCTCCCTCACGGGAGGGTGGGACAGAAAGGATGCTACTGGGAGTCAAGGGACATTCATGGATGTGGCGGATATCAGGCCGCGTCCAGGGCGCATTCGGCCCAGATGACCTTGCCCTGGGGGGTGTAGCGGGTGCCCCAGGCCTGGGCCAGCTGCGCGACGAGGAACAGGCCGCGTCCGCCCTCGTCCGTGCTGGCCGCCCTCCGCAGGTGCGGGGCGGTACTGCTGCCGTCGGAGACCTCGCAGATCAGGACGCGGTCGCGGATCAGGCGCACCTGGATCGGCTCGGTGCCGTAGCGGACCGCGTTGGTGACCAGCTCGCTCAGCATCAGCTCGGCGGAGAACGCGAGTTCGTCCAGTCCCCAGTGCGCCAGCTGGCGTGTGGCGGCGGTGCGGACGTCGGAGACCCGCGCGGGATCGGCCGGCAGGTCCCATACGGCGATCCGGTCGGCGGGCAGGGTGTGGGTACGGGCGACGAGCAGGGCGATGTCGTCGGAGGGGTGCTCGGGCGCCATGGCGTCGATGACCGCCTGACAGGTTTCCTCGGGGCTCCGGCCCGGGTGGGCCAGGGCCCGCTGCAGCTGGTCGAGGGCGACGTCGATGTCGCGGTGGCGGTCCTCGACGAGCCCGTCGGTGTACAGGATGAGCGTGCTGTCCCGGGGGAGCTCTATCTCGGCCGTTTCGAAGGGCAGGCCGCCCAGGCCCAGCGGGGGCCCGGCGGGCAGTTCGGGGAAGGTCACGCTGCCGTCGGGGTGGACCAGCGCCGGCGGGAGGTGGCCGGCCCGGGCCATGGTGCACTGCCGCGAGATGGGGTCGTAGATGGCGTACAGACAGGTGGCGCCCACGATGCCGCTGCTGCCGGTGGCCTCGTCGCCGCCCTCCTCCCGGTCCAGGCGCACCAGCAGGTTGTCCAGGTGGGTGAGGAGCTCGTCGGGCGCGAGTTCCAGTTCGGCGAAGTTGCGTGCGGCGGTCCGCAGTCGCCCCATGGTGGCCGCCGCATGCAGGCCGTGGCCCACGACGTCGCCGACGAGGAGGGCGACGCGGGTGCCGGACAGGGGGATGACGTCGAACCAGTCGCCGCCCACTTCGAATTCGGCGGGCAGATAGCGGTGGGCGACCTCGACGGCGCCCTGCTCGGGCAGGCCGCGCGGGAGCAGGCTGCGCTGCAGGGCCAGGGCCAGCGTGTGCTCCCGGGTGTAGCGGCGGGCGTTGTCGATGCACAGGGCCGCGCGGGCGGCGAGCTCCTGGGCCAGCCGGCTGTCGTCGTCCCCGAAGGGGGCGGGGTCCTGTGCGCGGTAGAAGCTCGCGATGCCGAGCAGGACGCCCCGGGCGAGCAGCGGGACGGCAATGAGCGAGTGCACGCCGTGCCCGAGGATCCGGCGGGCGCGCTCGGGGCTCTGGGCGATCCAGCCGGCCGAGGACTGCAGCTCGGCTTCCAGAACCGCGTGCCCGCCGGTCAGACAGCGCATGTGGGGAGTTCCCGGGAGGAGCTCCACGTGCTGTCCGGCCGGGTAGAAGGGGCAGTCCTCGCGGATGCCGTGGACCACCGTGCGGTGCAGCTCGGTCCCCGGATCGGCGGGCTCGTCCCCGCGCAGCACCGCATCGGGCAGGTCGACGGTCACGTAGTCGGCCAGGCGCGGGACCGCCGTCTCGGCGAGTTCCCAGGCGGTGCGGCTCACGTCCAGGGTGGTGCCGATACGGCTGCTGGCCTCGGCCAGCAGCTCCAGGCGGCGCCGTGCCTCGATGGCGTACTTCCCGACTTCCGGCTCGCCCACCAGCACCAGGCCCCGGACCGTGCCGGGCCGGGGCTCGGGCGGCTCGGCCGGCCCCGGCAGGGGTTGGACGGGCGGGTGCTGGGCGGGCGGCGGTCCGGAGCGGGGCGAGAGGGGGAGGTGGTGCACCGGCGGCGTGTCGCTGCTGAGCACCGCCTCGACGACCATGCCCGCCACCCCGGAACGGCTCGTGACCGGGCGGCTCAGCAAGGTGGCCTCCCGGCCGTGGGGGAGCGCCACCTCGACGGCGGCCCGCCGTGAGGCGGAGATGAGCTCGGTCGCCTTCTCCTTGAGGACCGTCTGGTCGTGCTGGTCCAGCTCAAGATCGACCAGTCGGTCCAGCTCGGGCGGCCCGGCCGGGGCGGTCGGCCCGGTGTGGTGCCCGTCGCCGGCGGCCCGGCCGGCCCGGGCACGCCGTTCGGCGTCGAGGTACGTGCGCAGCAGCCCGCGCTCACGCGCCGAGCTCTGCTCCATCAGCCGTCGCTCGATCGTCTCCGCCGCCCGGCGGACCAGCACCGTCAAGGCCGCGCGCTCGTAGGCGTGCGGGTACCCGAAGCAGAGCACGCCCACGATGCGCCCGCTGAGCTGGTCGCGGATGGGGACGGCGCAGCAGGCGTTCGCCTGGGAGCGTTCGGCGAAGTGCTCGGCGCCGTAGACCTGGATGAGGCGCCGCTCGGCCAGCGCGAGGCCGATGCCGTTGGTCCCGGCGTAGCGCTCGGCGAAGACGAAGCCGGGCACGCTCTGGATCGGGGGCAGGCTCCGGGCGAGGGAGGGATCACCGAAGCGGCGTTGCAGCACCGCGCCGTTCGCGTCGGCGACCGAGATGTTCATCTGGCTGCCCGAGAACCGGGACTGCAGCTGGTCGAGCACGGGTCCGGCCGCACGGACGAGCCGGCTGTCCGGATCGAAGTCGTCCGTGAAGGGGAGCTCCGTCTGGTCCGGGGACAGTCCCAGCAGCCGGCAGCGCAACCACGAGTTCAGGATGGGACTCCTGACCCCGGTCCCGACCGACTCGCCCACGAGGAATCGCTCACGGGAGCGTGCGGGGCCGATCTGTCCTCCCGTGACCGCCATCTGCATCACTTCCCCTTGCCGGTGCGCCTCGGCCGTATCGGCATGATCGCTCGGGTCCGTGTTGTGAAGTCGAATATGCGCGTTCCGAGTATATTCCTGGCGATTTGCCGCTTCACGGTCACAGGAGGGCGACCGGATTGACGGGCGACCCCGTCCCGCCGGGCACGTTCAGGGGCGTCACGACGATCATGAACTCGTACCGTCCGGCTTCGGCGCACGCGGCGGACAGCGCCTCCAGATCCAGGTTGTCCAGCAGCGGCACCCCCATGGCCGCGACGGCGAGCGTGTGGACGGGGGAGTGGAGGCCCTCCACCGGGGAGGGGCGTACGTCGCTGTCCCCGTCCGCACCGAGCAGACCGATCTCCCGCTCGGCCAGCAGGGGCAGCGCGTCCACGTGGAAGCCCGCGCTCGCCGCGTCGACGTCCCACGGTCCCAGCTCGCGGCGGCGCCGGAACCGGCCGGAGCGCAGCAGCACCGCGCACCCGTCGTCGATCCCGACGCCGAGGGCCCGCTCGGCGGCGAGGACGTCACGCGCGTGGACCGCCTGCCCGGGCTCCAGCCAGTCGACGCCGAGGACGGCGGGCAGGTCGAGGAGCACGCCCTTGGCGGCGAGCGGACCGAGCGCCGCCACCGAACCGAAGTGGGCGCCGCCGGAGCCGATGACCTCGCGTGCCGGGTGCCCTTCGTAGAGCCTGCCCCGGTAGGCGATGTGGGACAGCGCGTCGAGGTGGGTGACGCCCTTGCCGTGGTAGTCGACGGCGAGGAAGTCCTTGTGGGTGGCCGGTTCCGGGGGCTCCACGTCGCCGAGGTCGGACATGTAGTGCAGGGCGGGCCTGGTGTTGTCGGGGCCGGGCCGGGTGTTCCAGGGCAGCCCCAGGGGCACTGCCGTACCGTCCCGGACCAGCGTGGCGGCCCGCCGCACGTGGTCCGGGGTGACCCGGTTCCAGGCGCCCCGGTCGGCCGGGGCCCAGCGGCCCCACGTACGGAGCGAGGCGAAGAGGGCGTCGAATTCCTGACGGGAGACCCGGGGGGCCTCCGCCGGCTGGCTGCTCATGGGGATGCGGCGCTCCAGTCGTGAAAGGCGTCGGCGGGCCGGCCCGCCGTTTCCGCATCCCTACCCGGTCGGGGCGGCGGCCGGTCGCCCGCACCCGGACCGGTGAACCGGTGAGGGGTGACCGCGTCGGGGGAGGGGCGGCCGTCTGTCCGGTGAGTGGCGGCCGTGCGCCCCGGCGAGGCAGGCTGTACTCATGAGAGCGCCCTTGCGCTCGCCCCCGGGACCGGGAGCCGGCGGCGACCGCCAGCTCCTTTACCTCCTCGCGGAGTGCGTGCCCTTCGCGGTCGCCCTGCTGGTGCTCCTCATCGAGCTGACGCCCGCGCACGTGCTGTACACCGGCCCCTTGCTGGTCGCGACGCCCGCTCTGGCAGCCGTGACGATGGGTCCCAAGGGCACGCTCGCGGCGGCCGGGGTGGCCGTCGTCGTCAGCGCGATCACGGCCACCCACAACAACGCCTGGGGCGGCCAGCAGGTCTACACGAACTTCCTCGCCCTGTTCCTGGTGTCGGTGGCGAGCTTCATGACGAGCAGCGCCGCCCGCACGCGTCAGGAGAACGAGCTCAACCAGCTCCGCCGTATCGCCGTGGCTGCCCAGGAGGTCCTGCTGCGGCCCGTGCCGGCCCGCCTGGGCCCCGTACGGGCAGCCAGCATGTACATGGCGGCCGAGCAGGGGGCGCAGATCGGCGGCGATCTGTACGACGCGGTCCAGACCCGTTACGGGATCCGGATGATCGTCGGGGACGTTCGGGGCAAGGGGCTGCCCGCCGTACGGGCCGCCGCGGTCGTGCTCGGTGCGTTCAGGGAGGCCGTGCACTACGAGGAAGACCTGGTGGAGGTCATCAACCACTGCGGAGCGGCCCTGCGGCGGGACGCCGTCATCGCGGGCACGCGCGGCGGTGAGGACGCCCTCAGGGAGGCCTTCGTCACCGCGCTCGTGGCACAGATGTCGGACGGCCCCGCCATCGAAGTGATCAACCGCGGTCATCCGCCGCCGCTCCTGCTGAGCGACGGCACCGTGCGGCCCTTGATGCCCACCACCCCGCTGCCGCCGCTCGGTCTTGAGGAGTTCATCAGCGGTCCTCCCGGGCAGCTGGACAGCTATCCGTTCACGCCGGGGGACCGGCTGCTGCTGCACACCGACGGCGTCATCGAGGCCCGTGACCGCGACAACGCCTTCTTCGACCTGCCCGCCGCCATGGCGGCGATGGGGGACCACAGCAGGCGGGCGTTCCTGGAGGGGTTGCGGCAGGCTCTGCTCGGCCATACGCAGGGCTGTCTGGTGGACGACGTGGCGGTCATCCTGGTCGACCGGATCGCAAGCGAGGACGAAGCGGAGGCGCCCTACTAGGGGGGTTCGGCCCGGCGTCTTCCGGTAGCGCGGCGGGAGTGGACGCCCTGGCGACGGGCGCTCTGGGTGACTCGGCGCTCAGGACGGCGTCCCGGGCTGGGCACGGCCCTGGATGGGCACGGCGTCCTCGATCGGCCCGAACGGGCTCGGAACGCGAAACGACCTACGAAACGGGCTCCCTGCGCCGGTATTGTCCGGATCAGGTGGTGGGGGTCGCCTTCGGGTCTTCCGACCGTCTGGCCTCTCAGCCCTACCGGTGACGTCGGCCACGGCGGAGAACCTACTTCCGCCCCAGTCGGCTACTCCGGTCGAACTCCCTCGCTCGCCTCGTAGGCCTATGGCAAGCATAGCCCGCCGACGGCGGATGAAACCTCCTCTACCGGGATTTTTCAGACATCTTTGGCCGTGGTCCACGGGTTGGGTGATCCACGGCCACGGCCACGGCGGCGCGCGGAGGCCGGAGAGGCTGTGGGCCTCTCCGGCATCCGCTGTGCGGTGGGCTCGCCGGGACGTCGGCGGGGAGTCAGGGGGGTGTCGGCCCTCACTTGCCGAGCTTGGCCTTCAGCTGCTCCTTGACCTGGGCCTTGAGGACCTTTGCGTCGGTCTTGTTCACGATGCCGCCGGTGCCCGTGCCGTCGCCGCCCACGGAGGTGGCGTCGCCCTGGTTGATGGCGTCGGCGCTGGCGCTGCCGCCGGTGGCGGCGCCGGTGGTGATGGTGCACTTGCCCTTGCAGATGCCGACGCCTGAGTTGGCGCTGCCACCGGTGGCCGTGCCGCCGGCCGTGGTGTTCTCGGCGTTGGAGCCGCCGCCCGTGCCGATGCCGTCGGCGCTGTCGTCCTGGACCAGGGCGACCGCGTGCTGCGGTGCGGCGACCGGGGCGGCCATCGCGGTTGCGGGGAGGGCGATGCCGCCACCCAGCAGCGCCACGGAAGCTCCGGCCAGAACGATACGACGGGTCGAGAAACGCTGGAACATGGGAATTCTCCATTCGGGATAAGAAAAAGGGGGTTTGTGTGACGTCCCGGGGAAAGGGCCGGGCTATTGGTTCGGCCTCGTTGTCTCCGGGGGGTTTGTCCCGGTGAGGGCGTACTTCAAATAAACCCTGCGGCGAGACGTGCGTCATGCCCCTCGAATACGTGGCTTGACCCCGAAAGCCGATCTTGGTAAAAGGCCGTGCCCGCGACGCCGCCGACGGTCTCGGGGCTGCGGCAGCTCGCGCTCACGCCCATGCCGAAAGCCGCGAAAGCCTTCACGGCGAGGGTGCTGCTACTGCGCCAGGCCGTTGCCGGGCCGGCGGTCCTCGCGACCAGTGCGCTCACCGGCCGACGGGCCGGGCCGCGGGGCCGGGTCGCGCCACATGGGCCAGAGGGGCGGTCCGCCGTCCGGGAGCCGGATCTCCCGTGTGACGCGGAAGCCGAGCCGTTCGTAGAAGGGAACGTTCGAGGCCTTGCTGGACTCCAGGTACGCGGGCTGCCCGAGCCGGTCGCAGTGGGCCGGCTGTTCCTGCACCAAGGCCGAGCCGACCCCTGCTCCCTGCACCGCCAGATCGGTCCCCAGGGCCGGCAGATACCAGTGCGGGGCGTCCGGATGGGCCTCGTGCAGGGTGTTCTGCACCTCGGCCGCCCGTCCCATCCGCCGTACGCCGAAGACGCGGGCGTACCGCGGCAGCGCCGCCAGCGCCTGGAGCGCGGAGGCCGCCCAGCGACCCGGACCCGACCACAGGGCGGCCGCCGGCAGCCGTCCGTCGGCGGTCGCGGCCACACGCACCGCGCCGGCCCGCGGCCGCTGCTGCCGCTGGGCCAGCTCGAAGTACAGGGCGACTCTGTGCACCCGGTCGGACGGGTCCGGGATCATCCACCCCATGACCGGGTCATCGGCGAAAGCGCACGCCAGGAGCGCGGCGACCGTGCTCGACTCGGCCGGACGCGCGCGCCGGATCCCGTATCCGTCGGCCGGCAGCGCTGCGCGTGCGTACATGCGGCCACGGTAGGCAGCGCGACCGGGCCGGGGCTGGCGCCCGCCGGTGGACACGCCGTACGGGTCGTCCTTCCGTCGCCACCCTCGGGTCCGGCAACCCCGTGACGACCCGAATCTCTTTGTCCGCCCGATGATCACGGGTTAGTGTCCCCGGGCACGTATCGGGGGATCACGGCAGGCGGGGGACATGGCCGAGGGCGGGGACGGACGTACGACGAGCGCCGGGGCGTGGGGTCAGGCCGTCGCGGCCGTGGTGATGGTCGCGGCGCTCGGGGCCGGCCTGTGGACCTTCCAGCAGGCGTCGATGTCGGCGGGGGCCTCGCCTGCCGCATGCACCGGCGGACGGCCCGAGCAGGCGTCCGGGCGCCTCTCGGGCGCCCAGCTCTGCGCGGCGCTGAACCGCCCCGACCTCGCAGGACTGCTGGGAACGCCCGGTCAGGCCGTGCAGAGTGCCGAAGGCGGCGACGGCTCCTTCAGGCCTGCCGGCGGGGAGGAGATCGCCGCTCCGTCGGCCCGGGTCGAGTTCGCGACCTACACCGTCGAGCTGACGGCCACCTACGACGACCTCCCGGTGGCCGCGTCCGCCTCGTCCCTGGGAGACGGCGGGCAGCGTACGGTCCTGGGCCGCCCGGCCGCCTTCTCCTCGGACCGCACCACCAGAATCACCTTCCGCCTCGACGGAAGCGATGCCGCCGGCCGTCCCGGGGTCCCGACCCGTACCCTCACCGTGGCGAGGGACCCCCAGGACAGCGGCGGTTCCTTCGACATGACCCTCTGGCGCGCGGACGGCGTCGTGCCGGACGACGCGGTGCTGCTCCGCGTCGCGGAGGCCGTGCTCCCCACGGTGCCGGGGTGGGTCGCCGAAGGCTGACCCCCTGCCAGGGAGCCGGCGGGTCGGGCAGGTCGCCCGCTGCGCGGGTACGCCGCCCGCCGCGGCCTGGGATGCGGCGCCCGGTGCCACTCGGCACGACCGTGCCCCCGCGGGAAACAGTGACATGCATCACGGCCCCCCAGAAGATCACGGAAGCATCACGTCCATGAACACCTCGCCGACATGTCGAGATTTGTCCGATTGGAATCGGGCATTCCCGTCTCCGCCGAAATGGGCGTCTCACTTGGCGGGACGCCTTGGGTCAACTTTCCACATCACGGGTGTTTCTGATGGCCGATCATTCGTCTCACGCAAACCGGCGATCGTACGGTCAGCATGACTCTCCGCCCATTTCAAGCCTGGCTTCCGGTGCTGCCCCGCGGGCCGGCGGCGAAACTTGCCAGCCCGTTCCCGGCCTTCTCACAATGGCGGCCCGCTCGGCGCTCCGGCAGTTCAGCCGCAGGGGCGCTCGCAGAAACCAAGTGAGGTCACGCATGCGGAAGCACCGTAAGAGGACGCAGCACAAGAAGAAGATATTCATCGCCGCCGCCGCCCTGGGCATCGTGGGCATACCCACGGCCGCCATGGCGTGCCTGGGCCCTCAGGGGTCGGGTGCGGCGACGGCCGACGGCAAGCAGTACAAGCGCCCCTCCTACAGCGCACCTTCCTCCAGCGCCTCCTTCCCCAGCGCGCCGATCCAGAACCTGACGGGCAGCGCAGGCACCCCGGTCGAGACGACCCCGCCGGCCGCGCAGCCCACCCGGGCTCCGCAGGAGGCGCAGCCGTCCACCGAGCCGACGAAGCGCCCCACGGCGGCGACCCCGGCGAAGCCGGCCCCGGTCCGGCCGGCGACCCCGGTCGGCCCGCCCAAGACTGCCACCCCGACCGAGGCGCCCTCGGGTCCGGCCGCCGAAGTGGTGGCCCTCGTCAATCAGGAACGCGCCAAGGCCGGCTGCCCGGCGCTCACCGTGAACGCGAAGCTGACGAGTGCCGCGCTGAACCACAGCAAGGACATGGCCGCGCACGCCAACATGTCGCACACCGGCTCCGACGGCTCCGACCCGGGCGAGCGCATCACCCGGGCCGGCTACGCCTGGATGACCTACGGCGAGAACGTCGCCTACGGCTACAGCACGCCCCAGCAGGTCATGACCGGCTGGATGAACAGCCCCGGGCACAGGGAGAACATCCTGAACTGTGCCTTCAAGGAGATCGGTGTCGGCCTCGCAGGGCCGAACTCCTACTGGACGCAGGACTTCGGCGCGACCCGCTGACGCCGCCCGGCCGGGCCCGCGGAGCCCACGGCACCGCCCCGCGGGCCCGGGTTCACCGCCCGCCCCGGGTGCGCGGCCCCACGGGCCCCGGTGCGCCGACCGGCGGACGACCGGGTGCCCCCGGCAGCACGCCGGGGGCACGCCGTCCGCCCCTTGTCGCCTCCGCCGAGTACTCACCCGCCGCCGGTCACATCGCGCCCCGGGCCTCGTGGACTGCATCACACCGGGGCGGACGCCCCGCCGTCGGCCGCTGCCCCGCACGACCACTTGAAGCGCAGGCCAGGCGGCTCACGCCAGCCGTGTGGAGCCCCTCGGGCCGAACCGCCCAAGCGTCGAAAAATAGGACAACAACCCCATAAGCCGTATTCACTTCGGTTTCCCGTCATATACCACTTGATGGTGTGTCAGCCGCAAACGCGCGAGGCATAATCGGGCCCGGTCGTCTCCGGAAGCGGTAGAGCCATCGGGGCGCCGACTGACCCCTCGTCGGAATTCCGCACGGACCGATCCCCAAGGCGTTGTAGATGTCCCTGGCCAGCCGCACCCGCCTCGCGGCACTGCTCGCCACGCTCGGCGTCGGCGTCGTCGGTGTGACGAGCTGGGCCTACGGGTACGCGACCGCCCAGCAGTCGGCGGCCCCCGAGGCGATCGTCCGCCCGAGCGTGACCGAGGGCTCCGTCCTCCAGGTCGTCGCACATCCCGATGACGACCTCTTCTTCCTGAACCCCGACCTGAGCCGCTCGATAGCAACCGGCATCAAGGTCGCCACCGTCTACCTGACCTCCGGCGAGTCCGACGGCAGGAACGAAGCCCACAGCCCGCACCTGGACGACCCCGCCGGCCCCGCCGACCGCGCCGCCTACGCGGAGGCCCGGCAGAACGGCATCCGGGCCGCCTACGCGGAGATGGCCACCGGCAAGCGCACCAGTGCCTGGCAGCGCACTTCCGTACCCACCGTCGGCGGGGGGAGCGCGGAGGTGGACGTCCTCGTCGCCCGGCCCGAGGTCAACCTGGTGTGGATGCAGCTGCGGGAGGCGCGGAGCATCTCCGACGACAACCCGGAGAGCCTGCGGGGTCTGTGGGACGCCAAGGTCCCCTCCCTCGGCGCCCAGCTGACCTCCGGGACGCCGGTCAAGCCCTGGTTCTCGTACACCAAGGACCAGGTCATAGACGCCATCGCGAAGGTGTTCGCGATGTACAAGCCGACCACGATACGGACGCAGGATCCGACGCCCGGCAGGTCGGAGGGCAGCGGCGTCTTCCTCGACCACCAGGACCACGTCTACGGCGCCCGCTTCGTGCAGGCCGCGGCCGAACGCTACGCGAAGTCCACGGACCGGCCGCACTTCTCGGTCCAGAACTACGTGAGCTACCCCAACACCTCCCTGCCCCCGACGCTCGACCCGCAGACGGCCGAGGAGAAGCTCGGCTACCTCAAGACCTACGCCTGGCTGGACCACCAGGACTGGTGCGGCAGCCCCGCCGGCTGCGGCGACCGCAAGACCGCGACCCGGCCCGCCGGCGCCGGCTGGAGCCAGACCATCCGCTACGGCCGGGGCGACGGCACCTCCTGGATGGCCGAGGGTGTCGCCGGCAGGCTGTGGGCCTTCGCCGTCCTGGACGGCCGTATGGCGTACTGGTCGCGCAGCGGGCCCCAGGCGCCCTGGCAGGGACCCCGGCTCCTTTCCGGCGCGGGCATCGACGCGGGTGCGACGGCGGTCCGGCTCCCCGACGGCCGGATCGCCGTGTTCGGCACCCGCACCACCCTGGGCTCGACGGCCCGGGAGTACGGACGGGACCTCGTGTACGCCGTCCAGGCCGCACCCGACGGCGCCTTCGGCCCGTGGCAGTCGCTGGGCACCCCCGACAAGGTGGACATATCCGGGACCTCGGCGATCAGTGCACCGTCCGTCTCCGTGGACCCCACCGGCCGGATGACGGTGTACGTACGGGACTCCCGGCGCACTCTGCGCGCCCGTGCGCAGGAGACCCCCGACGGCGCCTTCGGTGCGTGGCAGGCCCTGGGCGGCACCGGTCTGCTGGGTGATCCGGTCACCGCGACCGACGCGTCGGGGCGGCGCCACGTGTACGCGGCGACGGCCGGGACGGTACTGGCCTGGGTCCAGCCGGCACCGGACGCCCCGCACAGCGGACCCTTCCGGACCGGGCTGCCGGCGACCACGGGCCCGCTGTCGGTGAGCCCGCAGGGAGACGGCGTCCGCCTGTACTTCCGCCGGCCCGGTACGGGCGCCGTCGCCACGAGCCTGGCCACCGCGGCGGGCGAGGGCGCGCCGGAGTTCTCCCCGGTCACCGAGGTGGGCGGCCAGGGCGGCTACGGCGCCGTCGGCGTCGCGGGCCGCCTGCTCGCGGGGCGCGCGGGCGAGGGCACGGTCAGCGTGTCGGACGCGGACGGCACGCAGTCCTGGTACGAGTCCCAGATGTTCTACACGGGCGCGCCGGCGGCCGTGGCCGAGCCGGACGGCACGGCCCTTGCGGCGGCGCTCGGCCTGGACGCCGGTCTGCACGTCACGACGGCTCCCTCGGCCGGATCCGAGCCGCTCGGCAGCCGACCGCCCTCCCCGTGGCACCGGGCGGTCCAGCCCTCGACGGTCGCGCAGGCCGGCGCAGCCCCCTCCCGGGGGTAGCTGCCGCGGGGCCCCGCCCCGCGGGCGCGTCGCGCTGCTCCGGCCCTTCAGGTGGCAGCGCTGATCGGCGCGGGCGAGGATGGCGGACAGACCACGTCGCGGCCCGACGGAGGTCGGCTCCTGACCAAAGTCGTGGCCAAGGCTCGTGGCCAAGGTCCTGACCACCGGCGATTGGGGCTCCCATGACCCCTTGCTCCACAGGGTGCGGGCGCGCGATACCGGGAACGGTTCGCGCCGTGGCCTCCTTCGCCGTGCTGGCGGCCTTCGCGACGGGATGCAGGAACGATTCCGCGCCGGCGTGGGGGTACCCGGAGCTCAGAACGACCCTGGGCTCGTTGTCCCGGGCCCTCGAAGAAGGCTGCGACGACACGACCCCCGAGAGCTGCGTCGCCGAGCTCGACCGGCTCGGCGAGCTGGCGGACCGGGCCTTCGGCGAGGTGCTCGATCACCGGCTCCTCGACAGCCGCTACGTCGACGCCAAGAACGAGCTGGACCGGGCGCGAGAGCTCCGCGCCGCCGCCGCGGAAGAAGCCCGGGCGCGGCGCGATCCGCACTACCTCCCGTTCAGGCGCGCGGTGGCGGCGGAAAGGCTCGCCTGCCGGCGCCTCCTGGCCGCGCTGGAGAGCGTCCGTACCGCTCCACCGCCGGGTGACGGGACGGAGCCCGTCTGAGGACTTGCCCCCGGAGCGCCTGAGAGTCCTGCCGCAAGGCCGGGACCGCGTGGGACTACGGCCGCAAGGGCGGGGTGGGGAGTGGCGTGCCGTCGAGCGCCACGAGGGAGAGCACGACGATCGAGTCCGTCCACGCGAGCGGGGCGACCGATGCGGGCCTGCCCTCCTTGTCCACCTTCTCCGGCAGTTCGCCGAGCGAGTTCCGCTTGGCGAGGACCCAGTCCAGGACCTGACCGGCCTTCGCCGGCCTCCCCGTACCGGCCCACGCCAGCGCGAAGAACGAGGTACTCGGCGTCCAGGCGTTGCCACCCCAGGGCGCCGCGGGGTCGCTACCGGGAGTCAGGCCCCCATTGGGAAGGAGCAGGGCCTTGTACGTGGCATCGAGCGCCCGGGGCAGGCCGGCGGGGGCCGCGTTGAAGGGAGGAGCCATGAACGCCACCGCGCTGTCGTGTCCGTGCTGCCCGTCCACGGTGCGCTGATAGCCCAGGGGAGCGAACTTCGCGGAGATCCCGGAGGAGAGCCGCCTCGCGGCACTCGCCCAGCGCGCCGCGTCGTCGGTCCGGTTCACCTCCCGGGCGAGGTCCGCGGAGGCGTTGAGCCCGGCGAGCAGGGGCGCGGCCGTGCCGATGTTCGCCGTGGTCGTCGTCAGCTCCCAGTAGTCCGGTGACGCCGGGGGCAGCCCGTCCGCCCGCAAGGAGCCCGCCGCGTGGTCGGCCGCCTTGCGGACCATCGGGTAGAGGGCGGCCAGCCGGATGTGGCGGGTGGCCCGAGGAGCTGCCTGGTACCACTGCCAGGTCGCCCAGGGAACCCAGCCGTTGGCGTCGAGCTGCCACGGTCTGCCGTCCGGCGGGCCGGATCCGTCGAGCTTGGTCCGCGCCTCCCACGTGCCGTCCTTCCGCTGGGTCGCGGCGCTGAAGCGGAGGATCCGGTAGGCCTCGGCGTCATGGCCGGTGTGCGCGAAGGCGGCGGAGACGAAGCTGGAGTCACGCGGCCAGGAGTAGGTCCAGCCAGGAGTCCATCCCGCCGCCAGGGCGCCGTTCGGCCGGAGCAGGGCGCGCATGGCCAAGAGGGCCCGTTCGGCCGCCGCGCGCTGTGCCGGGGACCTGCCGGGGACCCTCCCGGCGGCCAGCCAGGCGCGGCTCTGCCCGATCTGCTCGCGCGCGGCCGGATGACCGAAGGCGACCACGACCGACGCCGTCCTGGCGGCGGGGAGGTACTTCCACCGGCCGGAGGGCAACCGCAGGACGTTGCTCCGCTCGACGTACCGTGCGCCCTTTGCGGTGGACGGCGGGACCCCTTCGGCGGCGGTCGTGTTGGAGAGGAGTCCGACGGTGGGGGCGGCGAGCATCGACCGGGGTGCGTAGCTGCCCTCGGCGTCACCGCGCCCCTGGTGCCCCACCGGGCTGACGAGGAACACCGGCCGCGCTTCTCCGGCGTGCCGCCGGGCATGGTCCCCCGCGGTGCACAGGGGAAGGGCGATGCACACCAGGGACGCCGTGACGACCGCCCATCGAAGGAGCGGGAGACCGGGCATCACCGCTCCCTCCGCCGGGCTCTGCGTCCGTGGATCCGGATTCCCCATCCTGGAAGAGCCGTACGGAGGCCGCCACGGCAGGCCCGCCGCCCGGGTGAGCCCGGGCCACCGTGAGGCCCCGTGACCGACGCGGCTCGGTACCCGTCCTGGCGTGCCCGGGATGCCGGGGGCCGTGAACGGTGCACATCATGGGTGTTCGCGGGCCTGCGGGTCACCGGAACCGGCGGGCGGATCCGCCGCCCGTCCGACCGGGCCTCCTGCACAGGGGTGGTGAATGAGCACGGCTTCGATCGAGGGCGAAAACCTCGGCAGACGCCCCCGGGCGGCGGACCGGGCAACCGGCCGCCCCGTGTGGAAAGGGCTCCTGCCGGGAGCCGCCGGGACCCTCGTCGCGGCGGCCGGCGCCCTGATCGCCGTCGGGTGCTTCCTCGGGCTGTACGTACGGCCCACGTCCGATGACTGGTGCGCCGCCTGGAAATCCCGTGACCTCGGCGTCCTCGGCATCACGTCCGACTTCTACCGGACCCAGAACGGCAGGGTCGCCAATGCCTTCCTGAGCGGTGTGTTCTACGGTGACGGACTGGCCGGAATCAAGATCCTTCCGACCGTCATCGCCGTCACCTTCACGGCAGGTCTGGTCCTGCTGGGGCGCGAGTTCGTCCGACTCATCGGCGGGAGACCCCGGCTGCTGATCCTGACCGCCTGCTCCTTGGTCGTCCAGGCACTGCTCTACTACGCGGGCACCCGCAGCTATCAGGTGCTGCTGTGGGCCCCTGCGACGATTTCCCACACCGTTCCGAGCGTCATCGGAGTGTGGGCGCTCCTCCTGGGCATACGGACCGTCCGCCACCGCCGTGCCGCCGTCCGTGCGGGCGGCTTCGCCGCCGCGTTCTTCATCGGATTCGCGCTCGGCACCCTGAGCGAGCCCTTCGCACTCGTCAGCGGCCTGCTCGCGGCCGGGGCCGGGCTGCTGAGCCTGCCCCGCCTCGGGCTGGCGCGGAACCGGCGCCCGTCCACCTGGTGCCTGCTCTGGTGCGCCGGCCTGGTGTGCGGGCTGGTCGTGCTGTACACGTCCCCCGGCGCACGGTGGCGCCGCGCCCAGCAGCCGGACAAGGAGTCCCCGCTCGCCGCGAGCGAACTCAGGGGCGCTTTCGAGGACTGGCTGCACATGTGGCACTCGGTCACCGGCCAGTGGGCCTACCTCGGAGCCGTCGCCGTCGGTGTCCTCCTGGGGCTGGGCAGCAGACTCCACGGCCCGCTGGGCCCTGCGGCCGCGGGGCGGGAACCACGGCGGGCCGTCCCGCGGCACATGCTGGTCATGCTGCTGCTGCTTCCCGTGCCCGTGGTGGTGCTGGGGTCGTTCGCGGTGGTGGTCGGCCTGCGCAGCGGCTACGGCCCCAGCGGGTGGACGTACGCCCGTACCTGGACGAGCTACCTCGTCCCGATGGAACTGGCGCTGTGCGGCTACGGCGCCCTGTGGGGAGTACGGGGCGGCCGGTGGTCGGCGGGCCGCCGCAACAGCGGCACGCTCCTCGGGGCCTGCACCGTGGCGGCGGCCTGCCTGGGGCTGGCGTCGGTGGCCGCGCTCGTCCCGAACGTCCGGCAGCTCACGACCGTCACGGTCGCCCGCGCCGTGGCCTGGGACGCCCAGAACTCCCGCATCCGCGCCGAGGCCGCGCAGGGCGCTGCGGCCGTGGGCTACAGGCCCCTGTACATCGGGGGTCTCGCCGAGCCCTTCTTCACGGCGGACTACGAACGCGACTGGGTCGCCGCCTGCGTGTCGAAGTGGTACCGCGTCGACCGGATCCACCGCCGCTGAGCCGTTGGACTGCGTCACGGGCCGGCGTCACCGGCCGGCGTCCCCCGGTGCACCCGTGGTCGGTCCGCGCGCACCCTCTGGCAGCATGACGGGATGGGAAATCGACAGACCGTCAGATCCGGATCCCCGTTGGAACCGCAGATCGGCTTCTCCCGGGCCGTTCGCGTGGGCAACCACGTAGCCGTCGCCGGCACGGCCCCCATCGGGGACGACGGCTCCACCGTGGGGCCGGGCGACGTATATGCGCAGACGGTGCGGTGTCTGGACATCGCCGAGCGTGCGCTGGAGGCAGCCGGAGCATCGCCGGCGGACGTCACACGGACGCGGATCATGCTGACCGACGTGACGCAGTGGAAGGAAGCCGCCCGAGCGCACGGCGAACGGTTCGCATCCATCCGGCCTGCGACCACGTTCGTCGAGGTGTCCCGCTTCATCGACCCGGACTGGCCCGTCGAGGTGGAAGTGGACGCCGTGGTCGATGGGGCGTCCACGTGACGCGCGCCGTGCAGACGTCGCCGACCTGCGGGCTCGGCGCGGTCAGTGGCTGTGTCGCGCTCCGTGTTCGAGCCGCTGGGAACGGGTTGCGGCGGCCGGGTCGCCGACGGGGAGCCGCCGCGGCTGCCCGCCGGGCCCGATCGCGGTGAGGGGGATGCCGAGGCTCTGGCACATCCGGTGGGTACGGGCCAGGGCACTGAGGGTCATGGGTGAGGGGTCCTGCGTCGGCAGCTCGATGGTGACCTGACCGGGGCGCTGGGTGTGGATGAGGGCCTCGATCTGGAGGGCGGCCGCGGCTCTGTTGTCGATGTCCAGATCCCTGAGGACCTTCACGTGCAGGGTGTCTTCGGTGATGTGGTGGGTGATGACCATGGTCCGCCTCCCGCTCACCCGGATCCGGGGCGGCACCGCCCGGCACGGGGGTGCCCGCTACCAGTGTGGGACACCTGCCCGGTACGGGCGAGCTCGTCCCGCCCCGGCCCCCCCACGCACCGGGTCCCGGCCTGGCGGAGCCGAGCGGGAGGGGCTCTACGGTGCGGCTTGTGCGGGGCGCGCAGCCCACGACCGTCGCCGGCCCGGCACCGGCCAGGGGCTACGCCCGTACGGCGGTCTCGGGTGCCAGGGGCGTCTTGAGGAGGCCGAGAGGGACCCGCCGGTCCGGGTCGGACCGTCGTGCGCCGCCCCGATGCCCAGGTCAGTCACCGGCCGGCGAAACACGGCCGGGCGCCCCCTGGGGCACCGCCACCTGAGGCGCACCGTCCCGGGGGGCGGTCGCCGTCGTGCGCGGGCCACCGCGGTGCACGACGGTGGCGGCCCGGCGGAACAGCGCGTGCAGGGGAATGACGCCGTAGCCCACGTACACCGAGGGTGGCCCGGCATCCGGGAGCCGTCAGCTCGGCCGGGAGCGGGCGATCGTCCGGCAGGAGCCGCGCACGGTGCCCACGCGCGCACCGATTGCCCGGTCGGCACCGGCTCCCCACCGGCCCCGGCCGGCCGCTTCGCGAACTCCCGTCGGCGGCACGCACACCCGTACGGGGGCGCCGAGTAGGCCTCCTCTACAGTGATCCGCCGGATCGGCCCTGCAGGCCGCGCCGGCCATCACCCCGTACAGCGGATGAGGAGTTCCCATGCCATCGCCAGGAGTGTCCCGACGTCGACTGATGTTCGCCGGAGCAGGGGTCGCCGCGGCCGCGGCGACGCCCGTCGCGGCGGCCGGCACCGCGCGCGCGGACACCGCGGTGAACCCCGCCGACATTCCCGACGGGGCACCGCTCATCGCGGTGAACCACCCGTCGACCCGGTGGAATTCCGCCCCCATCGTCAACCAGGACACCTCGACCACGCTGCAGGGCATCGCGTACGACTCCGTCAACGGGCACCTCTACACCCTGCAGATAGCCGGGGCGAGCCAGGTCGCCTACCTCAAGGCGGGCAGCCAGGCCGCCATCACGCCGTCCATCGGCGGCAACCAGCACGACACCTCCGGCGATCTGTGCCTCACCCGGCACGACCTGGACGGCAACGTCCTGGGTTACATGTACCTGCTCGGCTTCGGGCACGGCGTGTCGCTCGGCATCGAGCCGGCCACCGCGAGCACCCCGGCCTACGTGTGGACCGAGGCGAACGCGGCCAGGAGCGGCTACGGCCAGGAGATCGTTCGGTTCCCGTTCGCGGACCGGACCGTGCTGTGGACCAGCCACCCCTCGGTCCAGCGGCTGGCCTCCCCGGACCCGGCCGCCACCGCGATGACCCCGTACGTCGACGCGGCCCGCGGCATCCTCCTGCTGCGCTACGCACTCGGCGGCGAGCACTGGTTCGCCGCCTACGACCTGGCGGCGGCACGGACGGCAGCCGTCGGCGGCTCCGCCCTGCCGACCCCGCTGGCCCGGATCCAGCAGCCGTTCCTGCCCAAGGCGGACGCCAACGGCGCGCCCACGACCACGGCCGCCACGTTCCAGGGCTTCGCGTCGCACGGCCGGTACGTCTACATGCTGGACGGCGACCCCCGCACCAGCGACCCCTCGCAGCCGCTGTCCGGCGTGGACAAGTGGACCATCCACACGACGTCGATGGACCTCAACGGAGTGCTCAACGACCCGGCCACCGGCTACATCCTGCGCACGCACTCGGAGGCCGACGCGAGCGCCGACCCCCGCGAACCGGAGGGCATGGCCGTGTACACCGGCTCCCAGGGGCTGCGCCTCTGCTTCGGCATCACCAACAACTCCGTCGGCGGAACGCGTCAGTTCGACCTCTACTACAAGGTCTGACGCCGCCGTCGGACGCCGGTGACCGCAACCGGGCGCCCCGGGCCGTCGCCGTACGGGGCCGCCCGGCCACGGCGAAGGCCCGGGGCGCCGGAACGCCCGGCCCGCGCGGCCGCAAGGACGGCCCGTACGCAGGCCGACACGGCGAGACGGCACGCGGAGCGTCAGAAGGCCCACCGCGTGTGCGTGTACACGCCGTCGTCCCGACCGAAGCCGTACGCCGTGGCCGGAGCCACCGCGAACACCACCACGTCCCCCTTCCGGAAGGCGTCCCCGATCCCGTGGAAGGGGCCCTCGGGCGAGGTGATGTGCGACCCGTACTTCGCCTCGTACGCCGCGATCACCTCCTCCAGCACCGCCGCATCGGCAACCGGCTCCGCCGTGCCCTCGACCACGAGGTCGAGCCCTTCGGTGAGCGAGTTCCCCCCGGTGGTCAGCGCACAGTGACCGTCATGAGCGAGGTTCCTCGCCTTCTGTTCCCCCACGCCGGTCGAGAAGTACAGCACCCCCTCGTGCCAGGCGGCGATCACGGGCGTGACGTGCAGCCGGCCGTCGGGCCGCACCGTGGACACCCAGAAGATCTCGGCAGCCTCCAGCTGCCGCTGTGCCTCGGCCCACTCCGTGGCGGTGACGTCCGCGGCACCCGGACGGGGCCGGAGCGCGGAACTGTAGCGGGCGTCGAGCTCGGTCGTGGGCTGCTTCGCGGATCCCTGTGCCGGCATGGCAGATCTCCTTCCTCGCCCCATGGTGACCGGCTGCCCGCGCGGGAAACGTCGCCACGCCCATGGGTGCCCGTCGGCACGCCCGATCGGGGAGGGTCGGAAAGGCCCCAGGTGCCGCGCGCCCTGCCGCGGCTTCAGTCGTGCCCAACCGGCATCAAAGCAGCAATCCACCCCATAGCGGATTCCGGCGTATAGCCTCGCTCTGCAGAGCGACGAGGACGACGTACTCCGGGAGGCATCGTGAGTGAGCGACCGGTCCTTCTGCCCTACGCGGACCCGGCCTTCGTCGCGGATCCGTTCCCGCTGTACCGGCAGCTGCGCGAGGACGGCCCCGTGCGCCGCGTCGTCCTCGCGGGCGGCTTGGACGCCTGGCTCGTCACCCGCTACGAGGACGGACTCGAAGCCCTGTCCGACTCCCGCCTCAGCAGCGACGTCCGCGACGCCTCGGACACCCGGCTCCTGCGGCAGCTTCCCGAATCCGATCGCGAATCGATGCTGAGCACCATGCTCCGCAGCGACCCGCCCGATCACACCCGCCTGCGCCGCCTGGTCTCGAAGGCGTTCACCGCCCGCAGAGTGGCCGGCATGCGGCCCCGGATCCAGTCCCTCACCGACCGGCTGCTGGATGCGATCGTCCCGTCCGGCCATGCCGATCTCGTAGCGGACTTCGCGCTGCCGCTCCCGGTCACGGTGATCAGCGAACTGCTCGGGGTGCCGGTGGACGACCGTCACGACTTCCAGCGCTGGACCGACCGCATGATCATGCGGGGCAGCGAGCCGCCGGACCCCGTGGTGGTGAGCGAGGCGTGGCACCACATGCGCGCCTACGTGGCCGAGCTCATCCGGGCCAAACGGGAACACCCCGGTGACGACCTGCTCAGCGGCCTCATCGCCGCCCGCGACGAGGAACAGCAGCTGACCGAGGACGAGCTGATCGCCATGGTGTTCCTGCTGCTGGCCGCCGGCTACATCACCACCGTCAACCTGATCGCCGGCGGCATCGCCGCGCTGATCGCCCACCCCGCCCAGCTGGACCTCCTGCGCTCCGACCCCGAGCTGCTGCCCGGCGCGATCGAGGAGCTCCTGCGCTACGACGGCCCGGTCAGCCCCGGCATCGCCCGGTTCGCCCGGGAGGACGTCCAGATCGCGGGCGTGTCCGTTCCGCGCGGCGCGACCGTGCTGATCGCCTCGGCCATCGCCGACCGCGACCCCGCGCGGTTCCCCGACCCCGACCGCCTGGACATCACCCGGCAGGACAACGCCCACCTCGCCTTCGGGCACGGCATCCACTACTGCCTGGGCGCACCGCTGGCCCGGCTGGAGGGCCAGATCGCCATCGGTACCGCCCTGCGCCGACTCCCCGGTCTCGCCCTCGCCGTACCGCCGGAGGAGATCCGCTGGCGCCCCGGCGGCCTGCGCGGCCCTGAAAGCCTGCCGGTGACCTTCACCCCCGCCGGCCGGCAGCGCGATTGACGGAGAAAGGGAGCTCACCAAGATGGGCCATGCCCTGCAACGTGAGCTCCTGTTGTCGGACCTCGGGCTGGAAGAGGACGCCGCCGACGGGTTCGCACCCTTCTACACCGTCAACGAGGCGGGGCCGGAGCCGTCGCTGGCGGCCGCGCTCCTCTTCGACGAGCTCGCCCGCACGGAGGGCAAGCTGACCCTGGAGCTCAAGGCGCATTTCCGCGGGGCGTTCAAGGACCGGGGCGACGAGAACCAGGAGAACGCGCGCGACCAACTGATCGCGGAGAGGAAGGCTTTCGCCGAACAGCTCGACAAGCTCCGCCGCGGGCCATGAGCATGCAGGGCCACCGGCCCGTGCCGGGTGCGTGAGGAGCGCCGCTTCGGCCGTACGGTCACTCTTCCATGATCAACTTATAGCCCACCGGGGGGCTTGCGGCAAGGCCCGGGTCGTGCCGCAGAATCGCCGACCGGAGCCAGGAGCTGCTGACATGGGGAGCCGTAATGCGAGTGTTGTTGTCGACGTACGGGGCGCGCGGGAGCGTCGAACCGATGGTGGGACTCGCGGTGCGGTTGCGGGAACTCGGCGCGGAGGTGCGGGTGTGCGCGCCGCCGGACGAGGAGTACGCGGAGCTGCTGGCCGGTGCCGGTGTGCCGTTGGTACCGGCCGGTGCGCCGGTGCGCCCGCTGGTGACCACGGTCGTGCCGGGCTCGGCAGTGGGCCTGGCGCAGCGTGCGGCCGATCTGATGGCCGCCCAGTTCGGCACGGTCGCCGCGGCGGCCGAGGGGTGTGACGCGCTGGTGGCGACCGGACCGCTGCCGGTCACGGCCGGCGGACGGTCGGTGGCCGAGAAGCTGGGCATCCGCTACGTGCACGCGAGTCACACGCCGGTCAGCATGCCCTCGCCCCACCAGCCTCCGCCCGCTCGGCGGGGCCGGCCGATGCCGCCGGGGGTGGCCGACAACCGGGAGTTGTGGGACCTGGACGCCCGCAACGCGAACGAGATGTTCGGCGAGACCCTCAACGCCCACCGGGCGGCGATCGGCCTGCCCCCGGTGGACAACGTGCGCGACTACGCTTTCACCGAGAGCCCGTGGCTGGCGACGGACCCCTGCCTGAGCCCGTGGCAGCCGACGGACCTCGGCGTCGTACAGACCGGCGCGTGGATCCGGCCGGACGAACGCCCGCTCCCGCCCGAGCTGGTGGCGTTCCTGGACGGCGGCACACCGCCGGTGTACGTGGGCTTCGGCAGCATGCCCCTCGGCGACGCGAAGGGCGTCGCCCGGGCGGCCGTCGAGGCGGTCCGGGCCCAGGGCCGCCGGGCGGTCCTCTCCCGCGGCTGGGCCGAGTTGGTGCTGGTCGACGACCAGGACGACTGCTTCGTCGTCGGCGAGACCAACCACGCGGCGCTGTTCGCCCGGGTGGCCGCCGTCGTGCACCACGGCAGCGCGGGCACCACGACGACGGCCGCCCGCATCGGCGTACCCCAGGTGGTGGTGCCCCAGGGGGCGGACCAGCCGTACTGGGCCGACCGGGTGGCCGACCTGCGCATCGGCGGGGCACACGAGGGTCCGGCCCCGACCGTCGAGTCCCTGTCCGCCGCGCTGGAGACGGCCCTGGCCCCCGAGACCCGCGCCCGCGCGGCCGCCGTGGCCGACACGGTCCGCACGGACGGAGCGACGGTGGCCGCGAAGCTGCTGCTCGGCACGGTCGGCTGAGAAGGGCCGAGCCGGTCCGCGCCCCCCGACCCCTCACCCGGCCGGCAGGCGTTCCCCGGAGTGAACGCGGCGGACCGCCGGTGCGTCGAGAACGGGGGGAACAACCGCGGGGCGACCATGGGCGTGTCCTGCGGGCAGCGTCATCCGGTCGAAAGGAAACAGCCGTGTCCCCCGAGGAGAACAAGAGACTGGTCCGCCGCTTCTACCAGGAGATCGACGCGGGAAATGTCGACGCCATGGACGAACTGGTCGCCGAGGACTACAAGGACCACTCGCCGCCTCCGTTCCCGGGGCTCGGGGCGCCGGGCAGGGAGGGGCTCAAACAAGCCTTCCGGTTGTTCTGGGAGAGCACCCCTGGGGCCCACGACATCGAGGACCAGATCGCGGAGGGCGACAAGGTCGTGACCCGCCTCACCGCTCACGGCGTCTTCGAGAAGGACCTCCCCGGAATCCCCGCCACGGGCAAGCCGATCACCATGACGGGCACGGTCATCCACCGGATCGAGAACGGGAAGCTCGCCGAGAAGTGGTCCGACAAGGATCTGCTCGGATTCCTCCAACAGATCGGCGTCATCCCACCGCCGGACGGAACGGCCTGACGGCTCGACGTCCCGTCCCCGTTCCGCGCAGGGAGGGGGCCCTTCAGGCCTGCATACGCTCCGGCGGCCGGGGTAGCCCCCCGGGGTGGAACGTGAGCGGCTGACGTTCGACGGGTGGATCGCGGCCGTCGGAACGGAGTCCGGTACGCGCGTGGTCGTCGGGCACTGGCCGTGCTCGCCCCTGGGGCCGTTCAGCGACGTGATGCTGGAGCGTGCCGACGGACGGCGCATCCTCCTCGCGCCCACCGCCCGTATCGCGGCGTGCGTCGCGGACATCTACCACTTCGACGAGGTCCGCACCGTGCCCGTCAGCGTGCGGAGGCGGGACACCGCGTGGGACGTTGCGGCTGGGCCGTTGGTCCTGCACTTCACCGTCGGCGGACGGGGAGCGCTCGGCCTCGCGCTGCGCGCCGTCCCGCAGGCGCTCGCCCGGCGGCCGGGCTGGGCGGCGCTGGCCGACGTGCCCGCGCGCCTGCTGCCCGGCGTACGGACCCGGGGCAGCTCGCGCCCCGGATGCCGCCAGTGGTACGCGGCACGCGACCTCCGGCCGATCACGGGCGCCGCTGCGTCCTTCGACGGGGTCGACCTCGGTCCGCTCGCCGCCGTCGTCCCGCCCGTGCGGTTCGGTTTCGGGTCGGCCCCCGCAAGGCCGGCACTGGTGCGGGTGGTCTCCACCGTCGAACGCACCCGTGCAAGACCACCCCGGGCCCCACCGCCCTGACACCACCCCGCCTCCCTGGCCGCCCCGGCCCGGATCCGCTGCGAGTTCGGCGGCGTGCTCCACACCGTCCTGGCGCTGCGCATCGACGACGGCCTCGTCACCGGCCGCTGCGCCGTGCGCCATCCCCCAGAGGCTGGCGCACATGCGTCGGGAGACCGCCCTGCGCCGCTGAGCGGTCCGGCCACCGGGGAACCGGCCGTCGGTCCGCCCACACGACGGGGCGCGCCCGGTCCGGTCTACTCACGGCACAGGGCCGCGGCCGCGTGGAGGGCCGACCCCGTGGCCAGTGCCTCCTCGTCGAAGACGACGCGGTTGGAGTGGAAGTCGGGGGCTTCCTCGGGCGCAACCCCGGGCGGGCGGGCGCCGAGGAAGGCCATCGTGCCCGGCACCTGCTGGAGGACGTAGGAGAAGTCCTCCGCGCCCATGAACGGCTGGGGCAGTCGGTGGACCCGGTCGGGGCCGAGGAGCACGGCCGCGGTGTCGTGCAGGGCCGCAGTGCGGGCGTCGTCGTTGACTACGGGCGGGTAGCCCTCGGTCAGCTCCACCTCGACGCGGGCTCCGTGCGCGGCGGCGACGTGATGGGCGACGCGGGTGATGCCCTCGCGCACGAGCTGCCGCGTGGCGGGGGAGAGGGTGCGGAAGGTGCCGCGTAGCTCTGCCGTTTCGGGGATGACGTTGCCCGCCGTACCGGCGTGGAGGGAGGCGATGGTGACCACGGCCGGATCGAAGATGTAGACGGTCCGGGTGACCATGCTCTGCACGGCCTGGACGATCTCGCACGCGACGGGGACCGGATCCAGGGCGAGGTGCGGGGCGGAGGCGTGCCCGCCGCGGCCGCGGACGGTGACGTGCAGCCGGTCGGAGGCGGCGAAGGTCGGACCGGACCGCAGATGGACGGTGCCGCTGTCGAAGCGGGTCGTGACGTGCAGGGCGAACGCGGACCGCACGCCGCGGCCGTCGGCGGTCTCCAGTACGCCCTCGTCGATCATGTGCCGGGCGCCGCCGTCGGATTCCTCCGCGGGCTGGAACATGAACACGACACGCCCGGCCAGCTGCGAGCGCCGGGCCGACAGGAGCCGGGCAGCCGTGACGAGCATGGCGGTGTGCATGTCGTGTCCGCAGGCGTGCATGGCCCCCGGCACCCGGGAGGCGAAGTCCAGGCCGGTCTCCTCGTCCAGGGGCAGGGCGTCCATGTCGGCGCGCAGCAGGACCGCGGGGCCGGGCCGGGCGCCTTCGAGGGTGGCCGTGACGGAACTGAGGCCGGAGCCGGTGGCCACGTCCAGACCCAGCCCGTCCAGCGCCTCCAGGACGGCGCGCTGGGTGCGGGGCAGGTGCAGGCCCAGCTCGGGGAAGCGGTGGATGCTCCGGCGCAGGGCGACCGTGTCGGGCAGGAGGGCGTGCGCCTCGGCGAGCAGTCCCCGGAGTGCTTCCCGGGACGCGGTGGCCGGGTCTGCCGCGCTCACCGGACCACCTCCACCCCACGCCCGTCCGGGATGGTCATCTCCGCGCACGCATGCCGCCGCTCCAGGACCCCGGCCGGCAGGACGATACGCACGACAACTCCTTCAGCTGCACGGGACGGACGGGTCCTACGTCACATGTCATGAATGCCCTCCCATCGCGGCCGCCACGCCGACGGCGGTCCACGCGGCAGGCACCCCCGGTTTTGCGAGGTCCGCCCGCAGGCCGTCGTCAGGCCCTCAGGGCGCGGTGCTCTGGGTGGTGATCAGCTCGATCAGAGCCGGCAGCCCGCCCTCCGCCATCGCCCGGCGCTGCCGGTCGGCCGGCGCGCCGTCCCGGAGGAGCCGGTGGACGAGGGCGGTCACCTCGCGGGAATCACCGGCCTCATCCAGAGCCGGCCGTACGTGTCGCATGAGCAGGCCCACGGCGTCGCGGGCGCTGTGGCGCCCCCCTTCGCACCCCACCAGCGGGCCGCTCACGCCGTATCGGGCGGCCTGCCAGGTCGCGGCCTGCAGCAGTTCCTGGGGGCAATCCGGCAGCGGCGCCCCCGACTTCGCGTCCTGGACGGCGGTGGCGACGAGCGCGCGTACGAGGCCTGCGAACATCACCGCGTCGTCGGCCCGCAGCTGGACGTCGGTGCACCTGATCTCGACGGTCGGGTACTTCTCCGAGAGTCGGGCCTGCCAGTACAGCTGGCCTGCGTCCGTGATGACGCCCGAGTTCACGAGCCCGGCCACGCGCCGGTCGTAATCCGCGACACCGGCGAAGACCGGCGGGGGACCGCTGACCGCCCAGCGCCCGTAGACGAGGGTGCGCCAGCTGGCGAAACCGGTGTCGCGCCCCTCCCACAGGGGGGAGTTCGCCGACATCGCCAGCAGCGTGGGGAGCCAGACGCGGATCCGGTTGAGCACCTCGATGCCCATGTCCCGGTCCTGGACGCCCGCGTGGACGTGCATGCCGTTGATCAGTTGCTCGTCCACCAGGCGGCGTGCCTGGCAGCGCATCTCCAGGTAGCGCGCCTTGGGGGTGACGGGCACCGGCTCGGCGGCCATGACCGGTGCGGTCCCCGTCAGGGCCGCCCGGCAGCCGATCTGCTCGGCGGCTGAGCCGATGGCGTGCCGCAGGCGCAACAGGTGGCCGCCGACCTCGTCGAGCTCGGTGCACACCGGAGTGGCGATCTCGACCTGCGCCTGGAGGAGCTCGGCCTGGACCTCGTCCTCCTCGCTGACCGGATCCAGGCCTGCGGCCGCGCGGACCGCATCCGCCCGGGGCACCGGGAGCCCGGTGTCCGGATCCACCAGCAAGTACTCTTCCTCGACCCCGACAGTGATCACCTGGACGAGTATTCCAGCCGATGTCCGATGAGGGAATTTTGCCCGTTTCTCAGGGTGGCGTGGCGGGCCAGGGTCCGTCCGGCCCCTGCACCGAGAGTCAGAGATCGAACACAGGGGCTTAAGAGGCGTGTGTGCGGGCAGTCGCCCAGCATGTCGATCGCCTGTTCGGTCCAGGTCGCACGGCGTGGGCCGGCAGAGCACGGGAGTGAATGCACATGCTGGAGGAGGCGTCCGAGGCCTGCGTGAGACAGGCGCCCACAGGGCGGCGGTCCCGAGGTGCGAACCGACCTGGAGGTGCCGCATGTGTGGCCTGAGCGGAGAAGTACGTTTCGACGGCGGACGGCCGGACCTGGCCGCGGTCGAGCGCATGACCGACGAAATGGAGCAGCGGGGCCCTGACGGCAGGGGTCTGTGGTCCCAGGGGGCGGTGGCGCTGGGCCACCGGAGACTGAAGATCATCGACCTGTCGGAGAACGGCGCACAGCCCATGACCGACGCGCAGCTCGGCGTGACGGCCGTCTTCAACGGCTGCATCTACAACTACCGCGAGCTGCGCGGACGCCTCCAAGGGCTGGGGCACCGCTTCTACTCCGACTCCGACACCGAGGTCCTCCTCAGGGCTTACGGGCAGTGGGGTCGGGAGTGCGTCGAGTTCCTCGTCGGGATGTTCGCCTTCGCCCTGGTGGAGCACCGCACGGGCCGCGTGGTGCTGGGCCGTGACCGGCTCGGCATCAAGCCGCTGTACCTCACCGAGGACGGCGACCGCCTCCGCTTCGCCTCGTCCCTGCCCGCCCTGCTGGCGGGCGGCGGCGTCGACACGTCCCTCGACGCGGTGGCGCTGCACCAGTACCTGAGCTGGCACGGCACCGTGGCGGCGCCCCGGACCGTGCTGTCCGGCGTACGCAAACTGCCGCAGGCGACCGTCCGCGTCATCGAACGGGACGGCACGCACCGCGACCACTGCTACTGGCAGCCGTCGTACACCCGCCGCGCCGAGTTCGGCCGCGATCCGGCGCTCTGGCAGGAAGCCGTGCACGAGGCCCTCCGCACGGCCGTGAAGCGCCGCACCGTCGCCGACGTGCCGGTGGGCGTGCTGCTGTCCGGCGGACTGGACTCCAGCCTCATCGTGGCACTGCTCGCCGAACAGGGGCAGAGCGACCTGGCCACCTTCGCGATGGGCTTCGAGTCGGAGAGCGGGGAGGAAGGGGACGAGTTCCCGTACTCGGACCTGGTCGCGCGGCGGTACTCCACGGAGCACCACCAGTTCCTGATCCCCTCCGACCGGCTCCCCGCCGCACTGGAGTCGGCGATCGGCGCCATGAGCGAGCCGATGGTCAGCCACGACGCCGTGGCGTTCCACCTGCTGGCGGAACAGGTCGCCAAGGACGTCAAGGTCGTCCTGTGCGGGCAGGGCGCGGACGAGGTGTTCGCGGGGTACCACTGGTACCCGCGGATCGCCGCGGCCGGGCGCACCGATGCGCCGGACGCGTACGCGGAGGCCTACTTCGACCGCACGCACGACGACGTGACCGCCCTGCTGCACGAGGACGCGGCCCCCGACCACGACGCCTCGCGCGAGTTCGTCCGCGCGGACATGGCAGCCCCGGGCGCGGAGAGCGCGCTCGATGCCACCCTCCGCCTGGACATCCACAAGCTGATGACCGACGACCCGGTCAAACGGGTCGACAACATGACGATGGCCTGGGGTCTGGAGGCGCGGGTGCCGTTCCTGGACCAGGAGCTCGTCGAACTGGCCGCCGCCTGCCCTCCGGGGCTGAAGCTGGCCCAGGGCGGCAAGGGGGTGCTGAAGGACATCGGCCGGCAGATCCTGCCCCGGAAGGTCGTCGACCGCCCCAAGGGCTACTTCCCCGTGCCGGCGGTGCGGCACATGGCCGAGCCGGTGCTGAACCGGGTACGGGAGGCCCTGACCGCTCCGGAAGCGCGCCGACGAGGCCTCTTCGACCAGGACCGCGTGGCCGAGATGCTCGCGGACCCGGCCGGGCACCGGACGAAGCGCGGGGCCAGCACCCTCTGGCAGGTGGCCTCGCTGGAGATCTGGCTGCAGACCCACGGCATAACCTGACACTGAACCCCCGACGCCGAACCCCGAGACTGAACGGTGAGAGTCCCCGGAAGCCCTCGAAGAGGCCCCCATGCCCCTGGATCGCTCCGCACGCCGGCACCGTTTTCGGCCCGACGGCGCGGCGGCGCCCGGTCGGATCGCACGGCCCGACCCGGGCCCCGCCGCTCCGCCGGGCCCCGCCGCTCCGCCAGGCGCCGCGTCCGCGCCCGCAGCCGCGTCCCCGCCGGGCCCGGCCCTGGCGCCCGTCCCCGTCCACCTGGCCGACTCGGGCGCGGTGGACCCGCCGCCGGTGCTCGCCGCCCACGGGTGCTGGTACCCCTCGGCTGACCCCACCGGCGAGCACGTGGCGTACATCTGCGACCGGGCCGGTGTGCCGCAGCTGTGGAGCGGGCCTGCCCGCGGCGGCGAGGCCCACGTCCTCGACGCCGACCCCGACCCGGTGACGGAGGTGTCCTGGTCGCCCGACGGCCGGTGGATCGCGTACACCGCGGCGCCGGGAGGCGGCGAGCACACCCGGGTCCTGGTCGTACGCCCGGACGGGACCGGCCGCCGGGTGCTCGCCGGAGCCGAGCCGGGGGCTTCCGCCCACCTGGGCTGCTGGACCCGTGACGGCGCGGCGCTGGCCGTCACCGTCGCCCAGCCGTCGGGGGTGGCCGGAGCGCACAGCGGCGCGGGGCACCTGCCGCAGGACGCCGACCCGGCCGTCCCCGCCGGCCCTTCAGGGGAGGCGTGGACCGAACGCGACGGCCATGCGACCCTGCTCGATCCGCCGGCCCGGGCTGCGGGCTCCCGCGAGGGCGCGGCATACGGGGCGACAGCGCTACCGATCCTGGCACCTGTGGGGACGGCCCTGCCGATCCTGGCACCGGCGGCCCCGGGCGCGCCCGCCACGGCCCCTGGCGACGCCCACGCCCCCGTCGAGGCCCACGCCGGAGCGACGATGAGCGGGGGCCTGGCCGCCTACCTCCTCGACCCGGACGGCACCCGGGCGCCCGCCCTGCTCTACAGCGAAGCGGGCGCCGCCTCGCTGCGCGTGTGCGACATCGGCTCCGAAGGCCGGTTCGCGCTGCTGCGCCGGGGACCGCGCGGACGCCGCGAGGCACTCGTGCTGGACACGGCCTCGGCGGGTCGCATCACGATCAGGCTCCCCGTCGCCGACGGCGACCCGTGGATCGGCCGGCTCTCCGCCGACTCGCGGGTCCTGTGGCTGCGCAGCGACGCCGACCGCGAGTTCGCCGCCCTCCTCAGGGCCCGGCTGGACCAGGAGGGCGCCCTCCAGGACCTGGTCGTGGCCGCCGAACGGGAGGAAACCCCGCTCGACCTGCTGAGCCTTCCCGACCACGGCCGGTGGGCCCTGCTGGCCTGGAACGTACACGGCGCGAGCGAACTGGAGACCGTGGGCCTGCCCGCCACGCACGCGGACGAGCCCGTCGGCCCGCACCACCGGTCGGACCTGCCGCACGAGGTGGTGACCCGTATGGCTCCGGTCGGACGGGGCGGGTTGTTCGCCGCGCTCTCCGGCTCCCGGCGCAGGCCCGGCATCTGGGACCTGACCGGCGATTTCGCCCCGGTGCGCACCGGTTGGTCGGCGAGTGACGAGGACGCGAGGCCACCGGGACGGCCCCCGGCCACCCCGGTTCCGCTGCGGTGCCGTGCCCGGGACGGGCTCATGCTGGGCGGCTGGTACTACCGGGCGCCGGAACGCGACCCGGGGCGGCCGGGGCCGTGCGTGATCCACCTGCACGGCGGCCCGGAAGAGCAGGAACGGCCGGTGTTCAGCCCGCTCTACCACGAGCTGCTGGGCCGCGGCATGGACGTGTTCGCCCCCGACGTCCGCGGCTCCTCGGGCTGGGGACGGTCCTTCGTGGACGCCGACCTCGGTACCGGCCGGTTCGCGGCGATCAACGACGTGGCGGACTGCGCCGCGCACGTGGTCTCCCTCGGGTACGCCGATCCGCTGCGCCTGGCCGTGATGGGCCGCTCGTACGGCGGCTACCTCACCATGGCCTCGCTGGTCTGGCACCCCGACCTCTTCCGCACGGGCGTCGCCGTCTGCGGAATGTCGGACCTGGCCACCTTCTTCACCGGCACCGAGCCGTGGATCGCCCAGTCGGCCGCGGCCAAGTACGGCCACCCCGAGCGCGACCGGGACCTGCTGCGGGCCCTGTCCCCGATGAGCCGCATCGACCAGCTGCGCGCCCCGGTGATGGCCGTTCACGGAGAGCACGACACCAATGTGCCCCCGACGGAGTCGGAGCAGTTCGTCCGGGCCGCCCGTGAGCGGGGGGTACCGGCCGAACTGCTGACCCTGCGGAACGAGGGACACGAGTTCCTGCGGGCGGACAACCGCCGCCTGTACCGGCGGGCCGCCGCCGACTGGATGGAACAACACCTCGGCAGCGCCACGGCCGCGGCCCCCCGGTGACGGCCGGGGGGGGGGGGGGGGGGCGCCCCCCCCCCCCCCAGGCCCCCCGCCCCCACCCCCCCCCCCCCCCGACCGCGGAAATAGAAATGATAGTGGGGGAGCACAGCCACCCCC
>NZ_JBEZBN010000049.1:0-47497 GCF_040647115.1 Streptomyces sp. NPDC044571 | reverse complement strand
CTCGCCGCCGACGACCGCTGCAGGCCACTCGCCTTCCACCTCACCGCCGGACAGGCCGGTGACGCACCCGCCTTCACCGACGTCATGGCCCGCCTTCGCGTTCCCCGTCGGCGAGGACGGCCCCGCACCAGGCCGGATGTGGTCCTGGCCGACAAGGCGTACTCCTCGCGAGCGATCCGCGAGCACCTGCGCAAACGCGGCATCCGGGCAGTGATCCCCGTCCCCGCCGACCAGCGCGCACACCGGCTACGTCGGGGCAGCCGCGGCGGCAGACCACCGGCCTTCGACCGCGAGACCTACAAGCAGCGCAACACCGTCGAACGGTGCATCAACCGCTTGAAGCAGTGGCGCGGTCTCGCCACCCGCTACGAGAAGACCGCCACCATCTACCTGGCCGGGCTCCACATCGCGGGCATCTTCCTCTGGTCCGCCCGGTGATCCAAACGAAACTGCCTAGGCCGGGGCGCCCGAGGTGAAGCGGCGGAGGAGCGGGGAGAGGACCAGCACCGATTTGGTGCGCTCCACGAACGGCTCGCCCGCGATGCGTTCCAGTACCCGCTCGAAGTGCCGCATGTCGGAGGCGAAGACCTGGACGAGGGCGTCCGCGTCGCCGGTGACGGTCGACGCGGACACCACCTCGGGGTAGCGCTCCAGACCTCGCCGGATGTCGTCGGGCGAGGTGTTGTGGCGACAGTAGATCTCTATGAACCCCTCGGTCTCCCAGCCCATGGCGGCGGGGTCGACGCGGACGGTGAAGCCGGTGATGGCTCCCTCGGCCCGCAGCCGGTCCACGCGCCGCTTCACGGCGGGGGCCGAGAGCCCGACCTCGGAGCCGATGTCCGCGTAGGAGCGGCGGGCATCCTCGGCGAGGGCGTGCACGATGCGTTCGTCGAGATCGTTCAGTCGCACTGCGGGTGGATCACATTTCTGCTGTGGCCAGTCGGGAGCGGCGGACGCCGTACACGAAGTAGACCACGAGGCCGACGGCCATCCAGACACCGAACGCGACCCACGTGGCGCCCGGCAGGTTGTACATCATCCACGCGCAGGCGATGAAGCCGAGGATCGGCGTCACCGGGAACAGCGCCACCTTGAAGGTGCGCGGCATGTCGGGCTTGGTGCGGCGCAGGATGACGACGGCGACGTTGACCAGGGCGAAGGCGAAGAGGGTGCCGATGCTGGTGGCGTTGGCGAGCTCACCCAAGGGGATGAAGGCCGCGAGCGCGCCGCAGAACAGGGAGACGATGAGGACGTTGGCGCGCGGGGCACCGCTCTTCTCGTCGACCTTGGCGAAGACCTTGGGCACCAGGCCGTCGCGGGACATCGCGAAGAGGATGCGGGTCTGGCCGTAGAGGACGGCGAAGACGACGGAGGCGATGGCGACGACGGCGCCTGCGGCGAGGACGACGCCCCAGAAGCTGTGGCCGGTGGCGTCCTTCATGATCTGGGCGAGCGCGGCCTCGGTGCCCTCGAAGTCCTGCCACGGCATGGCGCCGACGGCGACGAAGGCGACGAGGACGTAGAGGATGGTGACGATGCCCAGCGAGAGCATGATCGCGCGGGGCAGGTCCCTCTTCGGGTTCTGGGCCTCTTCACCGGCGGTGGAGGCGGCGTCGAAGCCGATGTACGAGAAGAAGAGGGTCGAGGCGGCGGCGCTGATGCCGGTGATGCCGAGCGGCGCGAGCGGGGCGTAGTTGCCGGACTTGATGCCCATGACGCCGATGCCGATGAAGAGCACCAGGGTGACGATCTTCACGACGACCATGATCGTGTTGATGCGGGCGCTCTCCTTGGCGCCGCGCAGCAGGAAGACCATGGCGAGCAGGACGACGACCAGGGACGGCAGGTTGATCCAGCCGCCGTCGCCCAGCGGGGCGGCGGAGAACTTCTCGGGGAGGGTGACGCCTATGGTGCCGTCGAGGAGCTCGTTGAGGTACTGGCCCCAGCCGACGGCGACGGCCGAGACGGAGACGGCGTACTCCAGGACCAGGCACCAGCCGCAGACCCAGGCGACGAACTCGCCCATGGTGGCGTAGGAGTAGGAGTACGAGGACCCGGAGACGGGGACGGATCCGGCCAGCTCCGCGTAGGAGAGGGCCGAGAACAGCGCGGTCAGGCCCGCGATGATGAAGGAGATCGTCACGGCCGGGCCGGCCTTCGGGGCGGCCTCGCCGAGGACCACGAAGATGCCGGTGCCCAGGGTGGCGCCGATGCTGATCATCGTCAGCTGCCACATGGTGAGCGAGCGGCGCAGGACGCCGCCCTCGCCCTGGCCGCCCTCGGCGACGAGCTGCTCGACCGGCTTGCGGCGCAGCAGGGGGTGCGCGGGCTTGCGGGTCTCACCGTCGAGCGGTGGCGCCTGGCCGTGATCGAGCACGAGAGGACTCCTTTGACACTGCGGATGGGGACTGAGGCATCGACCGCAGCGGTCCGGAGCAGGACAGGCGTGAGCCTGGGCATGGGGGACCGCCGAGCAGGCGGTCCACGCCACTCCACGTACAGCGAGTGAGCCTACGAGCTGAGTGATACTGCCCGTAATGCACCATCCTTGCACATTGGCGCACGATCGTTGCGCGGATCTGTCCGGGATGGCCCTTTGTTGCGCGCGGATGTTCGATCAATGCGCAGGCACCTCCGACCCCCTTTCTTGACACTTCGTCAGTCCTGCCGCAGCGTGCCGCCATGGATCCGGACCCCCGCCGGGCCGGCTCGCCGAGATCGCGGACATCGCGGCCGCCCCGTACGCGTCCTGTACTTCCCGGCCGCGCCCTGGCGGCGTACGCCCCGGGCAGACGTTGGTCGCGCACGGCGGGGTAGGCGTCAAGTTCCCCCATCCGAAGATCGGAGGCGAGCAGTGACCACCGAGGACACCGCCCCGCACGCGCCGTGCACCACGCCCTGGCTGGACCCGGCGCCGTTCCTGCGCGGGGTCGCCTGGCTGGACCGGGGCCGCCCGGTACGGGCCGACCCGGCCGACACCATGCGGCTGCCCTGGGACACCGGCGAGCGGGCCACGCTGCCCATCGGGGTCCGGCTGGAGTTCACGGCCGAGGGGGCGCACGCCGTGGAGATCCGCTACCGGGCGACCGTCCCCGGGCCCACCGACGCCCTGCGCGACCTGGCGCACGGCTTCGCGCTGTGGGACCGCCACGGGGTGGTCAGGGAGGTCTGGACCGAACCGGCCGGGGAGGCTCTCGTACGCATCGAGCTCCCCGGCGGGCGCGGACCCTTCACCATCCACCCGCCCGAAGCCCAGGCCCCGGTGATCCTCGGCGTGCGGGCGGTCGGCGGCGCCCTCGCCCCCGCCCCGCCGGCTCCGCGATGGGTGGTGCACGGCGACTCGATCACCGAGGGCTGGTGGTCCACCCGGCCCGCCCACGGCTGGCCCGCGGTCGCCGGCCGGGCGCTCGGCTGGGACACGGTCAACCTCGGCTACGCGGGTGCCGCGCGCGGTGAACTCGCCACCGCCGAGCAGCTCGCGGCCCTGCCCGCCGATGTCCTCACCCTCGCCTTCGGCACCAACTGCTGGACACGCGTGCCGTTTTCGGCACCGCTGATGTACGAGACCACCCGCGCCTTCCTCGACCTGGTCCGCCACGGCCACCCCCGCACCCCGCTGCTGCTCCTCTCCCCCCTCCTGCGGCCCGACGCCGAGCGCACCCCGAACCGGCTGGGCGCCACCCTCGGCGCCCTGCGCGACGCCATGGAGCGGGCCGCCCGGGACCGGATCGCCGCCGGGGACGGCCGGCTGGCCCTGCTGCCCGGGCACGACCTGCTGGGCCCCGAGCACCTGGCGGACGGCCTGCACCCCAACGACAGCGGACACCAGGTCCTCGGCCTCGCTGTGGCCACGGCTCTGCGGCGGGCCGGGTTCGCCGCGGGGTGAGTGAAACAGCCCACACCGCCCCTCGTGAACAGAACGGCCCCCGCCCGACGTGTCCTTCGCAAGCTGCCGACGCACCGCACCGGCGGGGCGGCGGACACGGGAGACACCACACGTGGGAGAGATCAAGATGGGCATCAAGCGCGGAACCACCCTGGCCGCCGTGGCCGTTGCCGTCGCACTGACCGCGACGGCCTGCGGCGGGGACGACACCAAGGCCGGCGCCGCCAAGCCGGCCGGGGCCGCCGCCGCCGCTCCCGCTTCCGGCTCCGACTACGGGTCCGACTACGGCGCGGGCTCTGCCGCCGGTTCCGGTGCGAAGGCCGCCGGGCAGCTGGCCGTCGCCCAGAACGACACGGCCGGCCCGGTGCTCACCGACAGCGCCGGCCTCACCCTCTACCGCTTCGACAAGGACACCGCCAAGCCGCCGAAGTCGAACTGCGAAGGGGACTGCGCCGGGACCTGGCCGGTGGTCGCGGCCGGTGACGCGACCGCCGCCGCCGGGATGGACCCGGCGCTGCTGGGCGAGGTGGTCCGCGGCGACGGCAGCAAGCAGCTGACCGTGGCGGGCTGGCCGGTGTACCGCTACGCCAAGGACACCAAGGCGGGCGACCTGAACGGGCAGGGCGTGGGCGGCACCTGGTTCGCCTTCGCGCCCGACGGGAAGAAGGCGGCGAAGGCGGCGGCCGCGCCCCAGGCCCAGGATGCCCAGGGCACCCAAGGCGCCCAGGCCGCCCGGGGCGCGCTGACCGTGGCCAAGGACCCCAAGCTCGGCGACCACATCGTCGACGGCAACGGGATGACCGTCTACCGGTTCAAGAAGGACACCGCCTGGCCGATGGCCTCCAACTGCACGGGTGACTGCGCGGCCAAGTGGCCGGTGGTGCCCCCGGTGGACAAGGCCGACGCCAAGGGCATCGTGGAGAAGGGCTTCTCCGTCCTGGACCGCCCCGACGGCAAGAAGCAGCAGGCGATCGACTGCTGGCCCGTCTACACCTTCACCGGTGACAAGAAGGCCGGTGACATCAACGGACAGGGGGTCGGCGGTACCTGGTACGCCGTCTCCCCCGACGGCAAGCTGATCACCACCTCCTGACCGCCACCTCCCCCCACTCACGAGCCGCGCGGCCCCCTGCCCCCTCCCCCCGGCAGGCGGGCCGCGCACCGTTTCCCCGCGGGCCGGTCGTCCCTAGACTCCCTCGCATGCTGCGCGTACTGGCCGTCGACGACGAGAAGCCGCTCCTTGAGGAACTCCTCTACCTGCTGCGCTCCGATCCCCGGGTGCTCAGCGCGGAGGGCGCCTCGGACGCCACGGAGGCCCTGCGCCGCATCACCCGGGCCCTGGAGACCGGGCCGGACGGCCCCGACGGCATCGACGTGGTCTTCCTGGACATCCACATGGCCGGACTGACCGGCCTGGACATCGCCCGGCTGCTGGCGGGCTTCGCGCGGCCGCCGCTGATCGTGTTCGTCACCGCCCACGAGGGTTTCGCCGTGCAGGCCTTCGACCTCAAGGCCGTGGACTACGTACTCAAACCGGTCCGCCCCGAACGGCTGGCGGAGGCCGTCCGACGGTCCTGCGCCCAGCTCGGGCGGGCAGCCGAGCAGCCGCCGGAGCCCGCCGGCCCCGCCGTCCCGGTGCAGCGGCGGCCCGCCGCGCCGGAGGTGGCCGTCGCCGAGCGGGCGCCGGACCAGATCGCCGTGGAGCTGGGCGGGGTCACCCGCTTCGTGGCGATCGCCGACATCGCGTACGTCGAGGCCCAGGGGGACTACGCCCGGCTGCACACCGACGAGGGCAGCCACCTGGTCCGCATCCCGCTGTCCACGCTGGAGGAGCGCTGGGCGGCACGCGGGTTCGTCCGGATCCACCGCCGCCATCTGGTGGCGCTGAGCCGGATCGACGAGCTCCGCCTCGACGCCGGAACCACGAGCGTCCGGGTGGGCTCGGCAGAACTCCAGGTCAGCCGCCGCCACGCACGGCAGCTGCGGGAGCTGCTGATGCGCCAGGCCACCGGCTGACGGGATCCGCCCACCGTCGGCCGACCGGATCCGCCGACCGTCCGGCGTGCGCAGGCGCCGTTCGTCGCGCGGCACGGGGCGTACGGCGATCCGCCGGTGCCGCCGGTCGCAGGAGCTCCCGGGGGGACCCGCGGTGGCCGCGGGCCGCGCCTATCGTGGAGCGGCAGGGGCGGGAGGAACACGAGATGGCTGAGATCCAGGCGCTGCTCGACGCGCTGGCCGCGCTGCCCCGGAGCCGGCCGGCCGGTCCCGCCGAGGCCGAGGCGCTGCTCGCCCGGCTGCGCAGTGCGGCCGCGCGCTGGGCCGAGGTCCTGTACGAGGCGAACGAGGGCGCCCGGCGGCAGCTGCCGCCCCGGGCGGAGGCGGCGCTGACGCTGGCGTTCCGGCGGGCCGAGGACTCGTACGTGGAGCTGGAGATCGCCCTCAGGGACTGCGCGGAGCACCGCGACCCGGCCCGGTGAAGCGCCGCCCGGAGGGGCGGGCGCTCCTCAGCGGGCATAGGAGCCCAGGCCGACCAGGCAGTAGACGTACTCGTTGAGCGTGATCCCGCCCCGGGTGTAGCGGTACGAGAAGGCGTACTGCGTCTTGGGGTTGTCCTCGCAGCGGTTGAGGTCGGAGGTCAGCGGAATGCTCTCGATCACCCGGTAGTGCGCGTCGTCCGCCGCGCAGGAGACCTCGCGTACTCCGGTGACGCGCTGCGCGGTCGTCGAGTCGGGCAGCTGTCCGTTGAGGCAGGTGCCCCGGTCGAAGGGGCTGGGGGCGGCTTCGGACGGGGTGGCGGGGGCCTCGGTCGCGGGGTCGGTCGCCGTGTCGGTCGCCGTGTCGGCGGGGGTGCCGGCCGGGGCCGGGCCCGGGGCGGGCGACCTGGAACTGGCCGGGGTGCTGGGCGTCGGGGTGGCGGTGGCCCTGTCGTCCTCGTCGTCCCCGCTGTTCAACAGCACCAGCCCGACGATCACGGCCGCGGCGACGCCGAGCACCAGCAGGCACCCCTTGGCGCCGGAGGCTCCCGACGCGGCGGGCCGCGCCGTGCCCGCGCTCGCGCTCGCGCTCGCGGACACCCGTATGCGCAGCAGGACTTCCGTGTCGCCGACGCGGGTGCGGACGAGGTCGCCGTCCCGGGCGGGCGGGATGCGCAGGTGGGAGGTGCCGGTGGGCAGGGGCAGGGCGATGACCACTCCGGAGGCGGCCTGCTGGGGGGTGAGCGTGAGGGGGATCTCCTGCGAGGACACCGGCTGCTCCAGGGGGTGGGGTGGCGCGGACACGGCCTGACGGACCCTCACGAGTGTGCCGCGTGCACGCAGGGTGACGCAGGGGTTCCGCCGCATCGCGCCGGACCGCCCACATCGCACCGCAGCCCGACGCGTCCCGACGCTTCGCACCGCATCCGACGCGTCGCACCGCATCCCACCGCCTCGCACCGCATCCCGCCCGATCACGCCGGATCACGCCTGTTGCCGGTCCGCGGGCGCGCTTAGACTCCGGTACCTCTCTCTCCCCTGCCGAAGGACCTGCCGGTGAACCAGACGTACGCGCTGACCGCGGTCACCGTCGTCGTCCTGGTCACGGTGCTGGTGGGCGCGCTGGGGCTGCGGATCTCGCGGACCACCTCCGACTTCTACGTGGCCTCCCGCACCGTCGGCCCGCGCCTCAACGCGGCGGCGATCAGCGGGGAGTACCTGTCCGCCGCCTCCTTCCTGGGGGTGGCCGGGCTGGTGCTGCTCCAGGGGCCCGGGATGCTCTGGTACCCGGTCGGGTACACCGCCGGGTACCTGGTGCTGCTGGCGCTGGTCGCCGCCCCGCTGCGGCGCTCGGGCGCGTACACGCTGCCCGATTTCGCCGAGGCCCGCCTGGAGTCGCAGGCGGTGCGCCGGATCGCGGTGCTGTTCGTGGTCGGGGTCGGCTGGCTGTACCTGCTCCCGCAGTTGCAGGGCGCGGGGCTGACCTTGGAGATCCTGACCGGGGCGCCGCACTGGGCCGGCGGGGTCGTCGTCGCCTTCGTGGTGACCGCGGCCGTGGCGGCCGGCGGCATGCGGAGCATCACCTTCGTGCAGGCCTTCCAGTACTGGCTCAAGCTCACCGCCCTGCTGGTGCCGGCCTTCTTCCTGTTGGCGGCCTGGGCCGGCGACGGCGCGCCGCGCGCCTCCTTCGACGCCCCGGCGGTGTTCCGCGAGCACACCGCCGTCACCCTCGCCGAGGACGTACGGCTGTCGCTGGACGCACCGCTGACCCTGACGGTGACCGGCCGAGTGGACGGGCGGACCTACGCGGGGGCGCCGGTGCGGCTGGAGTCCGGGCAGCACCTCGTACGGGCCCGGGCGCGGCTGGAGTTCGACCCTGCCACCCGGGTGCCCGAGACCCGGCCGACGGCCACGCCGGGGGTGTCCAGCCGGTCCGAGCCGCTGGACGGGAACCGCCCGGCGCTCGGGCTGTACGCGACGTACGGGCTGGTTCTGGCCACCTTCCTCGGCACGATGGGCCTGCCCCATGTCGCGGTGCGCTTCTACACGAGCCCGAACGGTCCGGTCGCGCGGCGCACCACGCTGGTGGTGCTCGGCCTGCTCGGCTTCTTCTACCTGCTGCCCCCGGTGTACGGGGTGCTCGGGCGGACGTACGCGCCGGAGCTCGCCCTGACCGGGGACGCGGACGCGGCGGTGCTCGTGCTGCCCGAGCGGATGCTTGGCGGGGTGCTCGGCGAGCTGCTGGGGGCGCTGCTGGCCGGGGGCGCGTTCGCCGCGTTCCTCTCGACGGCCTCGGGCCTGACCATGGCGGTGGCGGGGGTGCTGCACCAGGACGTGCTGCCGACGCGCGGGCTGCGGACGTTCCGCTTCGCGGTGCTGGTGGCGATGCTGGTGCCGCTGGCCGGGAGCATGGCGCTGACGGATGTACCGGTGGCGGATGCGGTGGGGCTGGCCTTCGCGGTGTCGGCCTCCTCGTTCTGCCCTCTGCTGGTGCTGGGCATCTGGTGGCGCGGGCTGACCCCGCCGGGCGCGGTGGCCGGGCTGGTCGCGGGCGGCGGGGCGGCGCTGGGCGCGGTGCTGGCGACCCGGGCCGGGCTGGCCCCGGCGGGGTGGGTGCACACGCTGCTGGCGTGGCCCGCGGCCTGGTCGGTGCCGCTGGGGTTCCTGACGATGGTGCTGGTGTCGCTGGCCACCCGGTCGCGGATTCCCGCGGGGACGGCGGCGACGCTGGCGCGGCTGCATCTGCCGGAGACGCTGCGGCTGCGGGAGACCGGGGGCGGGGCCCGAGGTGCGGGCGGCGCTCCATGAGCGGAGCAGTGCTCGCGGTGCTGGCGGTGGCGGGGGCGGTCCTGCTGCTGGCCCTGGGCTGGGCGGGCGGCCGGTGGCAGGCCCGGCGTCGTGAACGGGCGACCGGGCTGGACCTGGGGACCCCGGTGGAGCGTGCCACCTTCCACACCCTGCACACCGCTTCGCTGGCCGCTCCCCCGCTGCGCGCCGGCCTCACCGAGGACGCCGCCCGCAAGGCCGCCAGGCGGCTGCGCTCCCTGCTGGGCACCGAGGCCCTGTGCCTCACCGACCGGCAGTCGGTGCTGGCCTGGGACGGGCCTGGTGCCGACCACCACCAGCGGCGGGCGATGGCCCGGGTCGCCGTCATGCTGGACTCGGGACGCAGCCAGAGCGTCCGGACCGAGTGCCACCGTCCCGACTGCCCGCTGAAGTGGGCGGTGGTGGCCCCGCTCACCGGCGAGGACGGAGTGCTGGGCGCGCTGGTCGCCTACGGCTCGCGGGAGTCGGCCGTGCTGGTGCGGGCCGCCACGGAGGTGGCCCGCTGGGTATCCGTCCAGCTGGAGCTGTCCGAGCTGGACCGCTCGCGGACCCGGCTGATGGAGGCGGAGATCAAGGCGTTGCGGGCGCAGATCTCCCCGCACTTCATCTTCAACTCCCTGGCCGCGATCGCCTCGTTCGTACGCACCGATCCGGAACGGGCGCGCGATCTGCTGCTGGAGTTCGCCGACTTCACCCGCTACTCCTTCCGGCGGCACGGCGACTTCACCACCCTGGCCGAGGAGTTGCGCTCCATCGAGCAGTACCTCGCCCTGGCCGGGGCGCGCTTCGGGGACCGGCTGAAGGTGACCCTGCAGGTGGCTCCCGAGGTGCTGCCGGTGGCGCTGCCGTTCCTGTGCCTCCAGCCGCTGGTCGAGAACGCCGTCAAGCACGGGCTGGAGGACTCCACCGAGGAGTGCCGGATCACCATCGCCGCCCGGGACGCGGGCGCGGAGGCGGTCATCACCGTCGAGGACAACGGGGTCGGGATGGACCCGGACCTGCTGCGCCGGATCCTGGCCGGGGAACGCGCCGGATCCTCCTCCGGGATAGGGCTGACCAACGTCGACGAGCGGATCCGGCAGGTGTACGGGGACGCGTACGGCCCGGTGATCGAGACCGGGGTCGGGGCAGGCCTCAAGGTCACCCTGCGGATCCCCAAGTACCGCGCGGGCGTGCACGGCGCACCTCTGGGCGACGAGCCGCCCGGGCACTGAACCCCGCGGTCCGTGGTCCACGGACCGTGCGCGGGCGCAGCGGAACGGGTTGCCGTGCTGCGGGAGGCACAGGCCGCGGCCGAGCCCGGCGGTGCGCTGCCGGCGGCCCGGGGTGGAGCTGCTGCGCGGAGCCGGGGGCGGGGCCGCAGGGACGTACGGTCCGACCGGAGTCGGCCGAGCTGCTGCGCGGGGCGGCCCCGCTTCCGGCATCGGCACTGCGGGCAGGCCCCGTACGGAGAACTGCCCGGGCCGCTCGTACGGCTCGTCCCGCGCGGACCGCCGAACAGCTGCCGGCCACGGTGCACCGGTCGGCCTGTGCGGCCCAGGCCCTGATCGGGGCCGCGCCCGGATACGCCGCGGGCGGCCCCGGCCTGCGGCGAGGCGTGGTGGTGGCGCCGATGATCCAGACACGGCCCGCTCGCCGGGGGGACGGAGGAGGCGTTGGCACAGGTGGCAGCCCCGGAAGACCGAGTGTGACGGACCGGACACGGGAAGTTGTGCGGCCGTGCGACTTCATCCCGCCGCGGGCGGCGCCGACCGGTCGAACGGCGCCCGTCAGGGCCACCGGGCCGGGTACGCCCGTGGCCCCCGGCCGTCCGCAGGGGACGGCCGGGGGCCACGGGGAAGGAGACGGAGACCCGCTCCGGAGGGGGACTAGCTCCAGCTGGCGTGGAGCGGCTTGCCCTCGGCGTAGCCGGCAGCCGACTGGACGCCGACCACGGCCTTCTCCTCGAACTCCGCGAGGGAGCCCGCACCGGCGTAGGTGCAGGAGGAGCGCACACCGGCGATGATCGAGTCGATCAGGTCCTCGACGCCGGGGCGCGCCGGGTCCAGGAACATCCGCGAGGTGGAGATGCCCTCCTCGAAGAGCCCCTTGCGGGCCCGGTCGTACGCGGACTCCTCCGAGGTGCGGTTCTGCACGGCGCGCGCGGACGCCATGCCGAAGGACTCCTTGTAGAACCGGCCGTCGGCGGACTGCTGGAGGTCGCCCGGCGACTCGTAGGTCCCGGCGAACCAGGAGCCGATCATCACGTTCGACGCGCCGGCGGCCAGTGCCATCGCCACGTCGCGCGGGTGGCGGACACCACCGTCGGCCCACACGTGCTTGCCGTACTTCTTGGCCTCGGCGGCGCACTCCAGCACCGCGGAGAACTGCGGGCGGCCCACGCCGGTCATCATGCGGGTGGTGCACATGGCGCCCGGGCCCACACCGACCTTGATGATGTCGGCGCCGGCGTCGATCAGGTCCTTGACGCCCTCGGCGGCGACGATGTTGCCGGCGACGATCGGGACCTGCGGGTCCAGCGCGCGGACGGCCTTGATCGCGTTGATCATCGACTCCTGGTGGCCGTGGGCCGTGTCGATGACGAGCGTGTCCACGCCCACGTCGAGCAGCTGCTTGGCCTTGCCCACGAAGTCGCCGTTGATGCCGACGGCGGCCGCGATGCGCAGCTTGCCCCCGGCATCGGTGGCCGGGGTGTAGAGGGTCGCGCGCAGCGCGCCCTTGCGGGTCAGGATGCCGACGAGCTTGCCGTCCTTGTCGACGGCCGGGGCCAGCTTGCGGTGGCCGGCGTCGAGCTTGTTGAAGGCCTCGCGCGGGTCGATGTCGGCGTCGATGAGCAGGAGCTCCTTCGACATGACCTCGGAGAGCTGGGTGAAGCGGTCCACGCCGGTCAGGTCGTGGTCGGTGACGACGCCGACCGGGCGGCCCTCGGCGTCGACGACGACACCGGCGCCGTGGGCCCGCTTGGGCAGCAGGGACAGTGCGTCGGCGACGGTCTGGGTGGGCGCCAGCGTGATCGGGGTGTCGAGCACGAGGTGGCGGGTCTTCACCCAGGAGATGACGTCGGTGACGACCTCGATCGGGATGTCCTGCGGGATGACCACGATGCCGCCGCGGCGGGCGACGGTCTCGGCCATCCGGCGTCCCGCGATGGCGGTCATGTTCGCCACGACGAGCGGAATGGTGGTGCCGGTGCCGTCGGGCGAGGAGAGGTCGACGCCCTGGCGGGAACCCACCGCGGAGCGGCTCGGCACCATGAACACATCGTCGTACGTCAGGTCGTACGGCGGCTTCTGGTCATTGAGGAAACGCACGTGCAGAACTTCCCAGTCGATCGGAGTGCCTCGGACAGGGCAGCCGAGGAAACGCACGTACTTCATTCTCCCATGGCCCGGCATCAATGCCGCCCCGGCTGATCGTCCAGGACATACCGGGCCCGGTGGTCTGTTCCTACGGACGGGCGGAAGGTGGAAGGACAGGAGTGGCAGATCGACGGTGGAGGCACCATGCAGGCAACGACGCGGAGCGAGACGCCCGTCGCCCTTGAGGGCGGCGGCCTGGAAATCCGGATCAAGGAGATCGGCGGGGACCTCACCGTCGGGTTCTTCCGCCTTCCCGAGGGCGCGGACCTCACCGAGGCGCTCAAGGGCCTGCCGGGCGACATGTGCCAGTGCCCGCACTGGGGCTATCTGCTCAAGGGCCGGCTGCTGATGCGGTCCGCGGACGGGGAGAGCGTGTACGAGGAGGGTCAGGCCTTCTACTGGGGCCCGGGGCACGTTCCGGTGGCGCTCCTCGACACCGAGTACGTCGACTTCTCCCCGACCGAGGACCTCCGCAAGGTGCTCGACCACGTGAGGGGTGCGTCCGGGTGAGGGGCGCGCCCGGGTGAAGGGTGCGGACGGGTGAGGGGCGCGTCCGGCTGGTCCGCGCCCCCGTCCCGGCGGCGCCGGCCGGTCGGCCGGCCGCTCCGCCGGCTGCTCAGCGGCTGTACTCGCGTCTGGGGCTCTGCCCGGGGATCAGCGGGCGCGGCGGCAGCCGCGGCGGGGTGGCGGGGCGGGCCATGGGTGCTGCCGCGGTGGCGGCGGGACGGGCGGAGCCGGGACAGCCCTCGGGGATCCGGCCGCGGGCGGTCAGCAGCATCGACGCGTGGGCGACGCTCGCGAGCGTGGCGTGGTGGTGCCAGCCACGGAAGGAGCGGCCCTCGAAATCACGGATGCCCACGGGTTCGCAGGTCTCGGTGAAGTCGAGGGACACCCGGTCGGTGAGTTTGGCCAGCAGGAACAGCTGGGCGAGGGGCCGGTCGCCGATGTTGGTGATCCAGAACTCGGAGGGCAGCAGAGCCGCTTCGGTCCAGGCGCCCATGAGCAGCAGCGGGGTGGCCAGTACGGGGGCGGGCCGGTCCTCGCTGGGGGTGGCGAGGATGGCGGCCGAGGTCAGCAGGGTCACCGCTCCTTCGGCGCGGCCGTGCCGGGTCCATTCGACGACCCGGCGCTGGGAGCGCAGCGAGTCGATCAGTTCGCGGGCGGGGGCGACGTGCGGGCCGGGCCGCTGCCGGCCCGCTCCGCCGAAGGCGACGGGCAGCGAGCCGTCGACCTTGAAGACGAAGGGGATGTCCTGGAAGGCGAAGGACTCGATGCTCTGGGCGATGTCGGTGTTGGCCACCTCCATGACCACCGGCCGGCGCTGGAGCTGCCAGGAGGCGGCCATGCGCTGGACGGCGTGCACGGCGTCCTGGACGGGGGTGAGCGAGCGGGCGGTGTCGGGGATGCCGGCCCGTCGGCGGCGCAGCAGTTCGCTGGTCCACGGACCGGGCAGGGTGAGGGTCCATTCGACGGGGAAGCTGGCTTCGCTGGAGGCGAGCCAGATCCCGCTGGACTGCTGGCAGTTGGCGGTTCGGCCGAGCTGGGGGACGAACTGGCGGCCGACGCCGACGGAGCGGTCGCCCGCCTTCTCGATGACCATGGGCTGGACGACCCAGGCCAGCGGGCGCTGGGCGGTGCGTTCGAGGTACTGGGCGAGCGAGCGGCGGACGGGCGTCCAGTCCCACGGCGACTTGCTGATGAACTGCTGGAGACTCTGCTCGACGGAGCTGGCACCCGTTCCGGCGATGTTACGGATCGTTTTCTTCCCGTTGGTCCTCACCAGGCCGTTGAGATATACGCGGGCCCAGTTTCGCTGGTCCCGCCTGGGTAAGGACTCGAAGAAGAGAGAGATCAGCATGTCGATCAATTCGGAGATTTCCTTTGTGGATTCCTCCGGCAGAACTACGCGCGCCATCTGGGCCTCCCCCGCGACCACTAGATCCAATACCCTACTTGACCGCGCGAAACGGCCGTAGGGCCCCGCAGCTACTTCCTGAGGTCGCTCGCAGTTTCGAGTCGCTCTTCTTCTACCACGAGGGGGATCGGGATCTGGTTCGCCGCATAGTAGAGAGCGATCAGGAAGTGCGCGACGAGCGTGAGGGGCGCGGAGAAGAAGGACAGGACGACCGTCAGCGGGTAGGCCACGGCGCCCAGGCCGAAGCGCACCCGGGTGGCCCGGGCACCCTCCCGGTCCACCCGTTCGTGGAACAGGTGGCCGACCCGGGTGACGTACCACCAGAAGGCCAGGAACGCCAAGGCGTACAGGACGGTGATGGAACTGTAGAGGACGGCCGCGGCGTTGGCGGAGCCGCCCTCCTCCACGAGGTGTTCGGCGAGCACGGTGGTGGTGTACGGAATCACGGAAACCACCATCAGCACCAGGAGATTCAGGAACAACAGCGGACGGTCCACCCGCTTGAGGTGACTGAAGATGGTGTGGTGGTTCACCCACATCACACCGATGATGAGGAAACTGACCACGTATGCCGCGTAGTGCGGCCACTGTTCCCGGACCCCGTGCCAGAAGTCCGATCCCGTTTCCTCCGGAACCTTCAGTTCCAGGACGAGAATCGTGATGACGATGGCGAATACACCGTCACTGAATGCCTCGATCCGCCCGGTTTCGCGTTCCATGACCTCCCCCTTCGGATTCCACGTGCACGAGCAGGGAGGGCGCTGCCTCCGCCCTCCCCGCACACGCTACCCAGATATTCTTGATCAGCTGCCGAACCCGGCGGTCTGGCGCCAGATCCGGCCATCGCGGACCACAAGTGTCCCGAACGCGTGCTCCGGTTCACCGTTCAGATTCATGATCGCCCGATAGAAGATCGTGTCCTCGGTCTCGATGTACTCCTGGAGCTCCACCAGGGTCGGCTTCAGCGTCAGGTAGCCGGTGAAGGTCTCGCGGACGGCGTCGATCCCGACCGAGGCCCCCTCGAAGCGCAGGAGCACCGCGTCGTCGGTGTAGTTCTTCATCACCGCCTCGATGTCCAGAGCGGCCAGCGCCTCCATCTGGCGGACGAAGACCGGGTGCAGCGTGGAGATGTCGTACGTGGCCATCTGACTCCCTCTCAACGGGTGGTGGTGGGTTGGGCGGGTGGTTCGGCGCAGGCGGCGGCCGCGGAGAGCGGCAGCCGCACCACCATCCGGGTCTCCCCGGGACGCGAGCGGGCCGTGATCGACCCGTGGTGGCGCTGGGTCACGATGCGGTAGCTGAGGTGCAGCCCGAGGCCCGTGCCCTTCCCGACGTCCTTGGTGGTGTAGAACGGTTCGAAGATCCGCGGCAGGGACTCCTCGGGGATGCCCCGGCCCGTGTCGGTGATCGCCACGACCAGGCAGGCCCCCTCGGCGCGGACCCGCAGGGTGAGCGTGCCGGCGCCCTCCATGGCCTCGGCGGCGTTGTCGACCAGGTTGGTCCACACCTGGTTCAACTCGCTCGGATAGCCCGTCAGTTCGGGCAGGCCGGGCTCGTACGCACGCACGATGGTGATGCCGGAGAGCTTGGCACGCAGCACGACCAGCGTGTTCTCCAGCCCGTCGGTCACCGGGAAGCGCTGTTCGGGGGCGCGGTCGAGATTGGCGTAATCCCGGGTGGCGGCGACCAGTTGGGAGATCCTGGGGCCGGCCGCGCGCAGCTCCGCCGCCAGCGAGCGGACCTCCAGCAGGGCCGCCAGGTGGTCCAGGGCGGCGGACAGGGCCGGTTCGCCGATCCCCTCCAGCCGCTCCAGCAGCCAGCCCAGCTCCAGCCCGAGGTCCGAGATCCCCGAGCCCAGCAGTCCGGGCCGTTCGGTGCCGGCCTCCTCGGCCCAGTCGGTGATCTCCTCCTCGGCGTCGGCCTGGGCCAGCGGGTCGGTGGTCGCCGGCGGCGGCAGCTTGTCCAGCTCCTCGCTCAGCCGGTCGAGTACGGAGCGCTCCGCGCCGGTCGCGGCGGCCCCCCAGGCGTGGGCGGTCCGGGTGAGCCGGTCCAGGGCGGGCGCCAGCTCCTGCGCCGCCCGGGCGACGGCCGCCGCAGGGTTGTTGAGCTCGTGGGCCAGTCCTGCCGCGAGGGTGCCGAGCGCCTCGACGGTGGCCCGCTTGCGGGCCTGGACCTCGGAGGACTTGATCCGCCAGGCCAGCACCGGGATCAGCACGGCCGCCACCCCCTGGCAGCGGGTGAGCATCTCGAAGAACACCGGCTTGGGATAGGCCACGACGGTGGTCGCCGGGCCGCTGGCCGCGGCGGTGGCCACGTAGGCCCCGTCCGTCAGCAGGGGCAGCTCGCCGGTGAACCGGTGCGCGGCGGAGGGCTTGCCGTCGTGGTCCTCGGCGGCCGCGCTCTCCTCCTCGGTGGAGTGCCGGGTGAGCACCTCCTCCCGCCCGTCCACGACCTTGGTGACCACCAGCCCGCCCGAGAGCAGGACGTGGAAGCCGGTGGCCTCCTCGCCGTCGCGGAAGAGGACCTCCCCGTCGGCGAGCACCCGGGGCTCGGAGACGGAGACCAGCCAGTCGAGCTGCTCCTCGGTGAGCCCGGCGAAGATCTCCAGACCGCGCAGCGCCGACCGCAGGTCGAGGCCCTCATCCCCGGCGTTCATGCCGTACTCCCTTCGGACCGGGTGCGGGCGGCCAGCCGCAGCGTGGCCAGCAGGGCCAGCGCGCACACGGCGGCGACGGCGGCCATGAAGCCGACCGAGGTGCGGTGCAGCCCGTGGATGTTGGTGAGCATTCCGGCGAGCACCGCCGGGACGCTCATGGCGAGGTACGCGAAGACGTAGACCGCGGCGGTCAGTTCGCCCCGGTGCGCCGGCTCGGCGAGCGCGCTCAGCGCCCGGAAGGAGCCGAGGAAGGCCGCGCCCCAGCCGCTGCCGAGGACGGCGGTGCCCGCCAGGAACACCGCGGCCGAGCCCAGGCCCAGGGCGAGCAGCACCAGCCCGAGCCCGGCCAGCAGCCCGCACAGCCCGAGGACGGCGGTGCGCAGCGCCTCGGTGCGGCCCAGCAGCAGCTGGGCGGCGGTGGCGGCGCCCGCCAGCAGGGCGACGGTGGCCCCGCCGACCAGGTAGTTGGTGCTCCGCAGCAGGGACAGGGCCAGGTGCGGTCCGAGCGAGAGGTAGAAGCCGCCGACGGACCAGACGGCCACGATGGTCAGGACGAGGACGGCGAACCGGCCGCGGACGGCGGTCGGCACGCTGATCCGGTGGACGGCGATCCGCATCCGCCGGCGGCCCCCCGAGGCACCGGCGGGAGCGCTCTCCGGCATCCGCACCACCCCCACCAGTGCGGCCGAGAAGGCCGCGACCAGCAGCAGGTAGCTGAGCACGGTCGGGGCGGGCCCGTACTGGACGAGCAGCCCGGCTCCGATCCCGCCCAGCCCGATCCCCACGGTGGGGCCCGCGCTGTTGACCTGGGCGCCCAGCGCGGGCCGGGAACGGGGTGCCAGTTCGAGCAGGGCGGCGCCCATCGCCCCGGTGGCGAGGCCCACCGCGAGCCCCTGCACGGCACGGGCGGCGAGCAACAGCCCGAGCCCCTCGGCCCCGGCAAAGAGCCCCATGGAGACGATCGCCAGGACCAGGCCGGCACCGAGTACGGGGCGCCGGCCCAGGGTGTCGGACAGGGAGCCGAACAGCAGGAGCCCGAGGAGCACGGTGACGGCGTACAGGGCGAAGACCACCGTGATCGTGCCGGAGGACAGGCCCCATCTCTGCTGGTAGAGCACGTAGAGGGCGGACGGTACGGAGGAGGAGAGCATCAGCAGGACGAGGACCGCCCCCACCACCCGGAAGCCGGAGCCTCTGGGCGCGGCGCCCGGCCGGGCGGCCGGGTGCGGCGGATTCCCCGTGGTCGTCCTGGACATGTCGGCCACTGCGTCAACTCCCCCTCGTGGGCGTTCAGGCGAGGACCTGGTCTGCCCTCTGCAGCGCGCGGGCGGTCAGCACCCCCGCGAGATGGCCGAGGTACTCGGCCGAGGTGCCGCGCCCCGGGACGAACAGCTCCCGGGGCTCGGCGCGGAAGGCCGCGAGCACGGCTTCCGTCGTGTACGGGCCCCCGCGCAGCCGGTCTTCGACGCCGCGCAGCCGCAGCGCGCGGGCGGTGGCCCCGGTGACCGCGATGCGCGGCCCGCCGGGGGTGATCCGTACGGCGGCTGCGCACACCGGGTAGCGGGTGGCCCGGTCGGCGGTCTTCTCGAAGGCGGCGGCCCGTCCCGCGGCCGGCACCAGCAGGGCGGTGATCACGGCCCGGGCGGGCACCCCGGTGGCGGCGAGGTCCTCGGCGGTGACGGTGGAGCGCCCGCCGGGAGCGGCCAGTTCGACCAGGCCGTCTGCGGCGATGGCCGCCACGGGCAGGTCGGTGGCGCGGCCCGCGGCGGCCAGGTTGCCGCCGGCGGTGCCGAGGTTGCGGACCTGGGGGTCGCCGTTGGCCCGGGCCGCCGCGGCCAGTTCCGGGGCCTCGGCCAGCACCAGCGGGTCGGCGGCGAGTTCGGCGAGAGTGGTGAGGGCGCCGATCCGGAGCCCGTCGGGGGTCCGCTCGATCCCCCGCAGCTCCTCCAGGTGGCGTACGTCGACCAGCAGCCGCGTCCCCTCCGCGTCGAGGACGGTCTCCCCGGTGCGCAGGCCGGGCAGCAGGCTCTGGCCGCCGGCGAGCACCCGGCCGCCGCGGGTGGCGGACAGCAGGGTCAGGGCCTCTTCGAGGGTGAAGGGCCGGGCGTAGTCGAAGTCGGTGAGGATCACTGGGCTTCTCCTCGCAGGCGGCGCCAGACCTTCTCGGGGGTGAGCGGCATGTCGATGTGCTGGACGCCCAGGTCGGAGAGGGCGTCGACGACCGCGTTGACGACGGCCGCGGCGGGCGGCACGGTGGCGATCTCGCCGGCTCCCTTGGCGCCCAGCGGGTTGTGCGGGCTGGGCGTGACGGTCTTGTCGAGCACGAAGAACGGCACGTCGGCGGCGCGCGGCAGGGCGTACCGGGTCAGGTCGCGGGTGACGAGCAGGCCCTGCTCGTCGTACTCGGCGGCCTCCAGCAGCGCCTGGCCGAGGCCGTGCACGATGCTGCCCTCGATCTGGCCGAGGACGATCTTCGGGTTGCCGATGTTCCCGGCGTCGTCGACGGCCGTGTAGGCCACCACCTCGGTCTCACCGGTGAGTTCGTCTATCTCGACGACGGCGACGTGGCTGCCGAAGGGGTAGTTGAAGTCCGGCGGGTCGAAGTGGGTGGTCTCGTCGAGGGCGGGCTCGATCTCGGGGGGCAGCCCCCAGCCGTACCACATGGCCATCGCCAGCTCGGCGAAGGTCTTGGCGTTCTCCTCGTTGCCCTCTTCGTGGATCTTTCCCCCCGCGTAGACGACCTTGTCCTCCGGGATGCCGAGGAAGACCGCGCCGGCCCTGACCAGCTTGTCCTTGATCTTGCGGGCGGTGAGGGCGACCGCGGGTGCGGCCATGCTGTAAGAGCGCGAGCCGTAGGTGCCCTGCCCGTACGGGGCCCTCTGCGTGTCGCCCTCCAGGACCTGCACCTTCGCCGGGTCGATGCCGAGCTCGTCGGCGGCGACCTGGGCGAAGACGGTCCCGTGGCTCTGGCCGGTGGAGGCGGAGCCGACGGTGACGGTGACCTCGCCGGTGGGGTGGACGCGGATGTTCGCGCTCTCCCAGGTGCCGCCGAGCATGCCCTCCTGGGACATCCGGGTGGAGGGGCCGACGCCGCAGATGGCGACGTAGGTGGCCAGGCCCACGCCGAGGCGCTTGCCGCGGGTGCGGGCCTCGGCCTTGCGGGCGGGCATGTCGGCGTAGCCGGACAGCTCCAGCGCCCGGTCGAAGTTCCGCTGGTAGTCCCCGGAGTCGTAGGTCCAGCCGAGGCCGTTGTCGTACGGGAACTTCTCTTTCGGCACCAGGTTCTTGCGCCGTACGGCCGCCGGGTCCATGCCGATCTCGGAGGCGTACCGGTCGACGAGGCGCTCCATCAGGAAGGCGGCCTCGGCGCGCCCGCTGCCGCGCTGGGCCCCCAGGGAGACGGTGTTGGTGAAGGCGGCGTAGACCTCGCAGAAGGCGGCGGGGATGTCGTACATGCCGGTGATGGAGCGTCCCATCAGGGCGGTGGCGACACCGGGGCCGATGGTGGAGGGGTAGGCGCCGAGGTTGGCGTAGCTGGTGGCGCGCACGGCGGTGATCCGGCCGTCGCGGGTGCCGGCGAGGGTGACGTGCTGGCGGTGGTCTCGGCCCTGGACGGTGGAGTTCATCAGGCCGGTGCGGGTGTCCACCCATTTGACGGGACGGCCGAGCGCCTTGGAGAGCAGCAGGACCAGGGCCATGTCGGGATAGAGGTAGCCCTTGGTGCCGAAGCTGCCGCCGACGGTCGGGGCGATGACGCGCAGTTTGTTGAAGGGGATGCCGAGGACCAGGGCGGAGAGCAGGAAGCGGTGGTTGTGCGGGCCCTGGGTGGAGGCGTAGAGCGTGTATTCGCCGGTCACGGCGTCGTAGTCGCCGACCGCGCCGCGCGGCTCGATGGGACTGTTGATGGTCCGCTGGTTGACGAGGTCCAGCTCCACCGTGACCTCGGCGTCGGCGATGGCCGCGTCGGTGCGGTCCTTGTCGCCGCAGGTCCAGTACGCGTTGAGGTTGCCGGGCACGGCCTCGTGCAGCTGGGGCGCGCCTTCGGCGAGGGCCTCGTCGGCCCGGGTGACCACGGGCAGCGGCTCGTACTCGACGGTGATGGCGGCCAGCGCGGCGGCGGCCTGGCGCGGGGTCTCGGCCACGACCACGGCGATCGGGTCGCCGACGTGGCGGACGGTGTCGCCGGTGAGGACCGGGCGAGCGCCGGGAAGTCCGTAGGGGTGCGGCGGGAAGTGGCTCTCGACACCGCCGGGTATCCAGATGCAGGGCAGCGGCATGACGTCGGTGAAGTCGGCGGCGGTGGCCACCTTCAGGACGCCGGGCAGCTGCTGCGCGGCCTTGGTCTCGATGGAGAGGATCTTCGCGTGGGCCACGGGGCTGCCGAGGATGGCCATGTGGGCGGTGCCCGGCAGGTCGATGTCGGCGACGTACTTCGCCTCGCCGCGCAGCAGCTGCGGGTCCTCGCGGCTGTCCAGCGGCTGCCCGAGCACCCCGGGTCCGGGGAGGGCGCTCTCCCCCGTCACTGCGGTCATGGCTCAGCCCTCCTGACCGGACGCGGCGGAGGCTGCGGACGCGGTGGACCCGGCGCTGACGGCGTCGGCCCCGGCGGCCTCGGCCCGGGCGGCGGAGCAGGCGCGCTGCACACCGCGGACCACGCTGTGGTAGCCGGTGCAGCGGCACAGGTTGCCGGTGAGCCATTCGCGGATCTCGGGTTCGGTGGGGGCCTCGCCGCCGGCGGCGTTCTTGATGAGCGCGGTCTCGACGAGCTCGCCGAGGGCCATCACCATGCCGGGGGTGCAGAAGCCGCACTGGGTGCCGTGCTCCTGGCGCAGGGCCTCCTGGAGTGCGGTGAGTTCACCGCCGGGGGTGGTGATGCCCTCGATGGTGGTCACTTCGGAGCCGGCGGCCGTCGCGGTGAGGACCAGGCAGCTCTTGACGGACCGGCCGTCGAGCCGGACGACGCAGGATCCGCACTGGCCGGTGTCGCAGCCGACCTTGGTGCCGGTCAGCCCGAGGCCGTCGCGGAGCCGTTCCACTAGCAGTTCGTTCGGCTGGGCCGAGAACTGCTCGGGTCTTCCGTTCACGTTCAGTGAGAGATCCATGCCAGCGCCTGCGCTTCCGTGAGCGGCCGGTTGAAGAGGGGCCCGCCGGGCTGCTGGAGAATTCCTCCGGAGTGCAGCGAGCCGGTGTCGACGGGCGCGAATCCCAGATCCGTGATGATTCCCGCGACGATTTCCTTCGCCTTTTCGTCGTCGCCCGCCGTGAAATGGGCCAGACGTTCGCCGCGTCCGGTGCCGGCAATGGCGAGGGTCTCGTAATGCATGGTGTTCAGGGATTTCACGACGCGGGCGCCGGGATACCACTCGGCGACCAGTTCGCTGGAACTCCGGCCGCCCAGATCGGCGGGGGTGCCGGCGCCGCTGAACGCGTTGGTCGCGTCCACCAGCACCGTGTCCCGTACCGCGTCCGCGGGGAGGAGCCCGCGGACGCTCGCGAAGGGCACCATCAGCACCAGGAGTTCGGCCTGGCCGGCGACCTCGGCGGGGTGCGCCGCCGAGGCCGCCGGGCCCAGCTCGGCCAGCAGCGGGCCGAGGGACTCGGGGCCGCGGGCGTTGGCCAATAAGACCTCGTGCTCCGCGGCCACCAGGATCCGTGCCAGGGTGGATCCGATCCGCCCGGTGCCGATGACGCCTGTCCGCATTGCCGCTCCTTCTCGGGTCGGGTGGGTCAGTCCATGCCGATCCAGACCGACTTGGTCTGGGTGTAGCTTTCGAGGGATTCCGGCCCGCATTCGCGGCCGTAGCCGGAGGCCTTGTAGCCGCCGTAGGGCACCGAGGGGTCGTACTGGTTGTAGCAGTTCACCCAGACCGTGCCGGCCTTGATCTGCGAGGCGACCCGGTGGGCCCGGCGCAGGTCCTTGGTGTGGACGCCGGCCGCCAGTCCGTACGCGCTGTCGTTGGCGATGCGGATGGCGTCCTCTTCGGTGTCGAAGGGGATGATCGACAGCACCGGGCCGAAGATCTCCTCCTGGGCGATGCGCATGCCGTTGTCGACCCCGGTGAAGACGGTCGGCAGGAAGTACAGGCCCTGACTGGAGGCACCCTCGGGGGTCCAGCCGGTGCCGCCGGTCCGCAGGACGGCGCCTTCCTTCTCGCCGATCTCGATGTACGAGCTGACCTTCTCGAACTGCCCGCGGTGGGCGAGCGGCCCGAAGAGGGTGGCCGGGTCCCTCGGGTCCCCCGGCTTGAGGGCGGCGGCCCGCCGGACCAGGCGCTCGACCAGCTCGTCGTGGACGGGGCGCTGCAGCAGCAGCCGGGAGCCGGCCGTGCAGATCTCGCCCTTGTTGTAGTAGATGCCGAAGAAGGCGAGTTCCTCGGCGGCGTCCAGGTCGGCGTCGGCGAAGACGATGTTGGCGGACTTGCCGCCCAGTTCCATCGTCACCTTCTTCAGGGTGCCGGCCGACTTGCGGATGATCGACTGGCCGACCGCGGTGGAGCCGGTGAAGGCGATCTTGTCGATGCCCGGGTGGTCGGTGAGGGTCTCGCCCAGTTCCACGCCCGGACCGGTGATCACGTTCAGCACCCCGTCGGGGATCTCCGCCTCCTGGAAGAGCTCGGCGATCTTCAATGCCGTGAGCGGGGTCGCCGGGGAGGGCTTGTGGACGACCGTGTTGCCCGCCGCGAGGGCCGGTGCGATCTTCGTCATCGACAGCAGCAGCGGGAAGTTGAACGGGGTGATGGCGCAGACCACGCCCAGCGGTTCGCGCAGGGTGTAGGCGAGCTGCCCGCCGGCCGGGGCCCGCGAGGAGCCGTCGACCCGGGTCACGGCGCCGGCGTAATAGTGCATGAGCTGCGCGGCCATGGGGGCGTCGACCGTGCTGGAGAAGGCGAACGGCTTGCCCATGTCCACCGTCTCCAGCAGGGCGATCTCCTCCAGGTCGCGCTCGATGAGCTCACCGACCCGGTTCAGCCTCAGCGCGCGTTCCTGGGCGGACAGTCTGCTCCAGGGACCTTCCTCGTACGCCGCGCGGGCCGCCGCCACGGCCGCGTCCGCGTCGGCCGCGGTGGCCTGGGCCACCGGCACGATCTCCTGTCCGTCCACGGGACTGATGTCCGGCTCGGTACGGCCGTCCTGGGCCGAGACCCATGTGCCGCCGATGAACAGCTTCCCGGGGTTGGCCAAGGGCTGGTCGCTGAGCGCGCGCTTGGTCATGGCTGCCTTCCGGTGTCGGTGTGCGGGGCGTGGTACTAGCCCTTCGCGAGCTGCCGTAAGAACGTCTCGGCGAGGGCCTTGGAGGAGTACGGGTTCTGGCCGGTGGTGAGCTTGCGGTCCACGACGACGTGCGAGTCCCAGATCGCCTCGGCCTTCTCGTAGCGGGCGCCGAGCCGGGTGAGCTCGGCCTCCAGGATCAGCGGGAGGCGGCCGGCCATGTTGGTGACCAGCTCCTCGCTGTGCGAGAAGGCCGTCATCCGGTAGCCCTCGAAGGGCCAGCGGCCCTCGCCGTCGCGCAGCGCGAGCAGCGCGGTGTGACCGTGGCAGACGGTGGCCAGCGGCTTGTCCTGGGCGAGGGCCCAGCGCAGGATCTGGGCGAGCTCGTCGGACTTGGGCAGGTCGCCGATCGCGCCGTGGCCGCCGCTGACGTAGATGCCGTCGTAGTCGGCGATGTCCTTCTCGTCCAGGGACTCCAAGGAGATCGGGTTCTTGAGCTGGGGGATGCTCTCGATGACTCTGACGTACTCGGCGGCGTTGGCGGCGTCCTCGTCCGGCGAGCCCTCGGGGCGGACCCACCGCAGGAATGCGGGGTCGATGCTGGTCCGGTCGACCGTCGGGGCCTCGCCGCCGATCGTCGCCACGTCCACGGTGTGGCCTGCTGCCGTGAAGAGGGTGTAGGGAACGACGAATTCCTCGGCCCAGAATCCCGAGGGGTGCTGTTCTCCGTCCAGCAGATGGAGCGTGGCCTTGGCCGTCATGACGACGAGAATCTTCATGACTGTTCTCCTTGTTCTTGAATCGCTGCCGATTCAACACGCCGCCCGCGAGGGGCGTAAGGGGGGAGCGTCAGGCGCGCGATACTTCGTCACGTGCGTCCAACGCCGTGATGATGGTGCGGAATTCACCGACCAGGGGGTGGTCGGGATGGGCTTCGGCGAATATGCGTTCACCGTAGAGGGCGGCCATTTCCGGCACATAGGGAAGTATTCCGGCCAGGGGGGCGCCGTAGACTTCCTGTGCGCGCCGGCGGGCCTGCGTGGGGTCGACGCCCTCGGGAGCCATGCTCATGACCAGAGCCCGCCGGCAGGCCAGCCGCCCGGCGAGGGCGATGGTCTCCTCGACCCCCGAGAGGTCGATCCGGTCCGCCCGCGCCAGGATCATCAGCACGTCGGCGCTCGCCATGGCGGTCACCGACTCGTTGTTCAGCCCGGCGTGGGTGTCGAGCAGCAGCACGTCCAGGGCGTAGTACTCGGCCAGCCGGTCGAAGCCCTCCGGCAGCAGCCCGACGTCGTATCCGCTGGTCATGATCTCGCGCAGGGCCGCCGTCCCGGTCCGGGCCGGCACCACGTACAGCCCCGGCGCGCCGACCTGCTGGGCCGCGGCCTCGATCTCGCAGCGCCCCAGCAGGTAGTCGGCCAGGGAGGGGCCCGGGCCGAGCCGGAACAGCAGGTCCAGGGTGGGCGACTGGATGTCGGTGTCGACCACCCCCACCCGGCGCCCCTCGCCCGCGATGAGCAGGGCCAGGTTCGCCAGTACCGAGGACTTTCCGGTGCCGCCGCGGTGCGAGTGCACCACGATGGTCCGGGCCATCAGGCCACCGCCGTACGGGCGGCCGCGGTCCGGTCTCCGTGCGGCCCCCGCGCCGCACGTGGCCGGTGCAGGGCCAGCATGGTGACGTCGTCGTGCTGTTCGGCTGTGCCGGTGTGCTCACGCACGGCCGTGTCCATCCGGTCGACCACCTCCCTGCCGCTCGCCGGGGGGCCGGCGAGCAGCTCCAGCATCCGTTCGTCACCGAGGAAGGTGCCGTTGGGACAGCGGGCCTCGGGCACTCCGTCGGTGAACACGAAGAGGGTGTCTCCAGGGTTCAGCTGTGCGTAGCCGAGCGTGTACACGCAGTCGGGCAGCACCCCGACGGCCGGCCCGGTCACGTCCAGCGGAACCGGTTCGCCGCCGTCGGCCCGCAGCAGCAGCGGCGGATTGTGGCCGCCGTTGATGTACACGAGGCTTCCGGTCTGCGGGTCCAGCACCCCGAAGAACAGGGTGGCGAAGTACCCCTGCCTCAGGTGGTTGCGGGTGAGGTACCCGTTGGTGGCGGTGACCGCATTGAGCAGCGGTGTGGCGCCGACGACGGGAACCCGCCGGCTGCCCGCCCGGCCGACGGCCACCAGGTGCTGCAGTCCGCTGTTCTCGGCGGTATGCCGCAGCAGCGAGCGGATCAGCGCCATGAACAGCGCGGCGCCGACCCCCTTGTCGCAGACGTCGGCGACGACGAAGGCGAGCCGGCGGCCGCGGGAGATCTCGAAGACGTCGTAGAAGTCCCCGGCGACCTGCCGGGCGGGCCGGAAGCGGACGTCGATCTCCCAGCCCTCGGGGACCGGCATCGATTCGGGCAGGAACCCGGCCTGGATCTCCCGGCCGATCTCCAACTCCTTTTCGTATCCCATCAGTTCGGCGCGGGCGTCGGCTTCGCGCAGGGTACGTCCGAGTCCGGCCCGCTCCGAGCAGCTGTGCAGCCGGGCCCCGACCAGGGCGGGCAGGAAGGGCGGGACGAGGTAGTCGTGGCCGAGGCGCACGTGCTCCTCCAGGGCCGCGAACCCGGTCGCCGTCCAGACGACCACGATGGGAGCCCCGGCCCAGCGGCGCAGCCGGCGTACGGCCAGCCGTACCGATTCCCCGTCGGACTCGGCGGGCGCGAGCAGCACGTCCGCGACGGGCAGCCCGTCCATCGGGCCGGCCAGCAGCTCCGGCAGGGTGCGGGCGACGAGTTCTGCGTCCATCGTCCGCAGGGCGTCGAGCAGTTCGAGCGGGGGCGGCGGGTACTCGTCGAGGATGATCACGGTCGTGGAGGGCATGGGTCCGTCCCCTCAGCCTTCACAGTCAGCATGCTGATGTTGCGGCCGTCCCTGCGTACGTAGCTGAATTCGTCCACGCTGGTCAGCGCCAGGTGGATGCCGAGTCCGCCGATCCGGCGCCGCTCGGGGGGAACCCCGGGGGCGGGCGGCAGGCAGCCCTCGACCGGGTCGAAGGCGGGTGCGGTGTCCACCAGGGCGATCTGCACCCGGCCCGGACCGGAGCGGCCGCGGACGGTGATCCGCCCGTCGCCGCCCCGGTACCCGTGCATCACGATGTTGGTGGCCAGTTCGTCCACGGCCAGCCGGATCCGGTACGCGGCCCGCTTGTCCAGGTCCGCCCGGCCGGCCAGCCGCAGGACGAACGCGGCGATCGCGCCCAGGGCCCCCATCGTCGCGGGCACCTCCAGCTCCGCGGGCGTCCTCGCCAGTTCGACCGTGTCACGCACGGAGTCGGCCATCGCCCTTACTCGTCCGAGAGCACGATGCTGCGGTCCAGCCCGGCCGTCCGGATGGTCCGGGAGACGGGCTCGATCGCGCCGACCACCTTGATGGTGACGTGGTCGGCGATCTTCTGCTGGGCGAAGACCAGGGACCGCAGCCCGGCACTGGCCATGTAGCCGACACCGGCCATCCTGATCTCGACGGTGGTGGTGCCGTGGCCGGCTGCCTTCTCGATGGTCTGGTGGAATTCCGGCGCGGTGTTGGCGTCCAGCTCGCCCGCCAGCTCGATCACGGTGGTGTCGCCCTCGATGCTCAGGGACACGGAAAGCGGCATGTCAGGTCTCCTTCGGCCGTACGGTTCGGTCGCTCATGGCGCGGACGGGCTACAGCTCGGGTGCGGGCGTACGGCCGACGAGGATCACGACCGATCGCGGACCGATCAGGTACTTGCCGGCGTTCTCCAGCTCGGCCTCGCCGCCCGGGGTCCGGATGTCGTACGGGGCCTCGGCCCCGGTGTCCGCGAACAGGTGCCAGCTGCGCCCGTGGGGCAGAGCGGGCAGCTCCAGGTCGTGCGCCTCCCAGTGCGCGTTCATGGCCACGTACACGACGTCGTCGTCCCCGGTGCCGCAGCGGGCCACCGCCAGCAGCCGGCTCTCGTCCGACCAGTCGGGCTGCCAGGCCCGCTCCCCGTGCCAGCTGATGTCGGGCAGCCCGAGGGTGTCCCGCATCTGCCCGGTGGGGTGGGAGGTGGAGCGCAGTTCGCGGTGGTGGCCGCGGAAGGCGATCATCTCCCGGGTGAACCGGAGCAGTTCGGCGTTCTGGTCGACCTGGTCCCAGTCGAACCAGGAGAGCTCGTTGTCCTGGCAGTACGTGTTGTTGTTGCCCTGCTGGGTGCGTGCGACCTCGTCCCCGGCCAACAGCATCGGGATGCCCTGGCTGGTGAAGAGGATGGCCAGGGCGTTCTTCATCTGGCGCAGCCGCAGCGCGTTGACCTCGGGATCGTCGGTCGGCCCTTCCGCCCCGCAGTTCCAGCTGTTGTTGTCGTTCGCCCCGTCGTTGTTGCCCTCCCCGTTGGCCTCGTTGTGCTTGTCGTTGTACGAGACGAGGTCGGCCAGGGTGAAGCCGTCGTGGGCGGTCAGGAAGTTGACCGAGGCGGAGGTGCCGCGGGTGGAGTACAGGTCCGGCGAGCCGGCGAGCCGGGTGGCGAGCTCCCCGGTCACCCCGGCGTCGCCCTTGAGGAAGCGGCGCACGGTGTCGCGGTACTTGCCGTTCCACTCGGCCCAGCGGCCGTACGCCGGGAAGTTGCCGACCTCGTAGAGGCCGCCCGCGTCCCAGGCCTCGGCGATGAGCTTGGTGTGCCGCAGGACGGGGTCGTAGGCGAGCATCTCCAGCAGCGGCGGGTTGGGCAGCGGAGTGCCGTCCGGGGAGCGGCCGAGGATGGCCGCGAGGTCGAAGCGGAAGCCGTCGATGTGGTAGTCGGCGACCCAGTGGCGCAGGCAGTCGAGCACGTAGTTGCGCACGACGGGGTGGTTGCAGTTGACCGTGTTGCCCGTGCCGCTGAAGTTGAAGTAGTACCCCTCCGGCGTGAGCATGTAGTAGGTGGCGTTGTCGAGCCCCTTGAAGGAGATCGTCGGGCCCTGCTCGTTGCCCTCGGCGGTGTGGTTGAAGACGACGTCGAGGATGACCTCGATGCCGGCCGCGTGCAGGTCCTTGATCAGGGTGCGGAACTCGTCGCCCTGCATCCCGTAGCGTCCGGTGGCCGCGTAGCCGGCCTTGGGCGCGAAGAACGAGACGGTGTTGTAGCCCCAGTAGTCGAAGAGCCGCTCACCCGTCTCCGGGTCGGTGCGCGGGTTGTCGCTTTCGTCGAACTCGAACACCGGGAGCAGCTCGATGCAGTTGATCCCGAGTTCCTTCAGGTACGGGATCTTCTCCCGCAGCCCCGCGAAGGTCCCGGGGGCGGTGACGCCCGAGGAGGGGTGCCGGGTGAAGCCGCGCACGTGGGTCTCGTACACGACGAGGTCCTCGGCGGGCAGCCGCAGCGGTGTGTCGTCGCCCCAGTCGAAGTCCTGGAGGCAGACCCGCGAGCGGTACTGGTAGCCGCGGCTGCGGTCCGGCTCCACACCCCACACGTCGCGGCCGGAGATCAGCCGGGCGTACGGGTCGGAGAGGACCTGGCGGGCGTCGAAGCGGTGTCCGGTGACCGGGTCGTAGGGGCCGTCGGCCCGGTACCCGTACTCGATGTTCTCGTGGTCGAGTCCGAAGACCGTCATGGCGAAGACGCTGCCGGTGCGGAACTCCTCGGGGAACTCCAGCTCGGCCATCGGCTCGGGCTCTCCGCGCTTGTAGATGACCAGGGTCATGGAGGTCGCCTGGTCGGAGTACACGGAGAAACTGACCCCGCCGGGGACCACGTTGGCCCCGAAGGGGAACGGCTTGCCCGCGCGGACGCGGTACCCGCCCACCTCGTGGGTCGGGTACGCGTCGACGCGCAGGACCTGCTCGGACTGCGTGTCGGTCATCGCGCGACCGCGCTCTTGACGGCGGTCTTCGCGGAGGCGGCCCTGGCCGCGGCCGCGGCGGCCTCGCCGGTCTCGAAGAAGTCGAGGAAGCCGGTGGCCGACATGACGAACCGGACTTCCTCGCTCACTCCGTACAGGGTGACGGCCACACCGGCGTGCTGGGCCTCGCGGTAGACCACGAGCAGGGTGCGCAGGCCCGCGCTGGACACGTAGGTGACGGCCGTGAGGTCGATCCGCAGCGGCCGGCCCTCCCGGACCAGCGGCAGCAGGGTCTGCAGCAGCGATCCGGAGGTCTCGCTGTTGATCTCACCGGTGGCGACGAGCACGGTGCCCGCCTTGTTCCGGCGTTCCTTGAGGTTGAGAGTCATGATGTTCCCCTCTATCTGGGGCGCCCCCCGTTGGGCACTACTTGGTCACCGGCCGCAGCCGGACCTTGACCTTGACGCGGCCCTGGACGTCGGGCAGCTTGACGGTCAGAGCGTCGGCGTCGAAGTCCCGGTACGGCTTCTCGTCGATCTCGACGGACGCGATCTGCACCGATCCCGCAGGGAGCAGGTCGGGCGAGACGCGCAGGATGCGGTCGGGCAGGCCCGTCGGCTCCGGCTTGAAGTGGAAGTCCATCTCCCGGCCGTTGACGAGCAGGTTGTTGTACACGGCGGAGAGGTAGCAGAGCTCCGCCGAGTGGTACATGGACATCGAGTGGCTGCCTTTGAGCCGCTCGGTGCCGAGCAGGTACGGCGTACCGCTCGCGAGCACGTTGAAGTAGACGGCTCCCTCGTCGTGGTCGAGGAAGAAGGTGTTGTAGAAGGCCTGCGCCTGCCGGGCCTCGCGCAGGAAGTCCTCGCCGCCGACCGTGCCGTTCAGGATCAGGTAGGCGAGGATCGCCTGCTCCTGCTGCCACCAGGCCTTGCGGTCGTGCCAGGCGAAACGATACGTCTCCTGGTCGCCCTGCTTGATCCGCTCGACGACGTCGTACCAGCCGCCGCGCTGCCGGTCGCTGCCGACCGCCGGCATGATCTCGCCGATCTTGCGGGCGAGCTCCTCGTAGGCCGGCTTGGGCTTCAGCGAGTTCATCCGCATGAGATTCCAGGCGATCTTCAGGTTGTGCCCGACCACCGCGCGGTTCTGCTGCCAGCTGTGCGCGGTGTCGTGCGACCAGTCGCGGAAGAAGCGCTCCTGGACGAACGGGCTGTTCTTGTAGTCCGGGAACTTGTCCGCGATGGTGTCGAAGGTGTACTCCAGGAAATCGGCGTACTTCTGCTCGCCGGTCGCCAGGTACAGGTTGATCAGGTACGCGGGCGCGTGGTCGCCGACCGAGTTCCAGTTCTTGCGCTCGGCGTTCTCGCCGAGGGACTCGTGGTCCGGGCTGAAGAGGATCGGGTCGATGTGCGAGTAGTAGCCGCCCTGCTCTCGGTCCAGGAAGAACTTGTCGAACAGCCGGATCGTGGCGTCCGCGTCGTTCTTGATCCGGACGTCACCGGTGACCCGGTACGTCTGGATCGGGCCGGCCAGCGCGTAGATCTGCTCGTACATCGGGATCGCGTCGTAGTCGTCGGAGAACTCCGAGGTGAAGAGCTTCCGCTCGCTGTCCCCGTCGACGCTGATGCCGTGGTACCAGAAGACCACGTCCTCCTCGCTGTCGACGACCCGCATGTGCTTGCGCAGGTACTCGGTGCCGCGCTCGGCGACCTCCAGGTACTCGTCCTTGCCGGTCAGCAGGTAGGCCGAGGCCATGCCGTAGACCAGGCGGGAGATCGTGTCGGTCTCCTGGACGTGGCTGGCGGTCTTGTCGCCGCCGAGGCGGATCTCGGTGCGGTACTCGGTGAAGTCCACCGGGCCGTCGCCGAACTGCGCCCGCTTGTAGAAGTCGGCCAGCGACTCGATCTGCTTGACCCACCAGCTGGGCTCCTCGAACCGGTAGTCCTCGGCTCCGCGGCCCAGGAACACCAGGCGCTTGGCGTCGAAGCGCCCGCCGTGCTCCGGGTAGTGGATGCCGTAGGCGAAGAGGAACCGGCCGGGCGAGAGCATCTCGTCGATGTGCCCGGAGGCGTCGATGTAGGGCTCGTCCAGGTTCCGGACCAGCTCGGCGCTCGGGTCCCCGGCCAGCGAGACGTCGAACTCGCGGCCGTCCGAGGTCTTCAGCCGCAGCAGGCGGGACTGGGAGTCGAAGCGGCCGACGTAGCCCGCGATCGTGTCGGAGAAGGAGAAACCCACGGCGTCAGCCATGTTTCACACACCGTCCTTGTCGTGAGAGCTGTCGTCCTCGAATCCCTGGCTGACTTCGACGATGACGCCGTCGGGGTCGCGGACCCACACGGTCCGCCAGCCGCAGATGAAGTCGTCGAAGTCCAGTGGTCCGAGGGTCACTTCGGCCGCGTCGCCCAGCTCGGCCAGGAACGCGTCGACGTTGTCCGTCTGAAAGGCCAGGTGGCGCATCCGGCCCGGGGCCTGCGGGCCGTCCTCGTGCGCCGGCCGGGCCGGTTCGGTGCCGGCCGCGAAGAGCTCCAGGTACGCGTCCCCCTTGCGCAGGAACACGATCTGCGCCTCGCCGAGGTCGACGACCCGGGCCCGGGTGAAGCCGAAGTACCGGGTGTAGAACTCCTCGGTGGTCTTCTGGTCCGTGCAGTTCAGGCCCACGTGCGACCACACCATCCGGCCCATCAGCCGGCCCCCCGGCCCCGCCCCGCCGCAATCAGCTCGATGATCCGGCGGGCGAAGAGGTGGTGGTGGGCGCCGGTGCGGCCGGTGACCAGGTCACCGTCGACCACCACGTCCTCGTCGACGTACTCGGCGCCCATGTTGCGGATGTCACCGATGAGGTTGTTGTGGCACACCACCTTGCGGCCGCGCACCTTGTCGGGGATCGAGGCCGCCAGCCACATGCCGTGGCAGATGATCCCCTTCAGGACCGTCGGCTCCTCGAACGCCCGGCGCAGCAGCTCGGTCGCGGGCGCCGGCACGTCCACGTCCTCGGTGTAGCGCAGCCGGTCGGCCACCATGCCCGAGGGCACGATGACCGCCGCGTACCGGCGCAGCTGCTCGTCGCTCAGCCCCTCCAGGGACCGGCTCGCGGTGAACGGCGCCCGGTACTCGTGCCCGGAGAAGGTGAGGGAGTCGTTGCCCCACAGCCGGGTCAGGAAGTCGACCTCGGCGCCCTCCTCGGCGAACCGGTGCTGGTAGTAGAAGATCTCCGGCTCGTAGAAGTCGCTCTCGACCAGGACCGCGATCCGGGTCCCGGTGAGGGCGCCCTCGCGCAGGACGGCGTCAGGCACGGGATGCTCCCTTCAGGAAGTCCGCCGCGCGCTCGGCGATCATCGCGATGGCGGTGTGGCAGTTGCCCGACGGGACGGCGGGCATCACGCCGGCGTCGACGACGCGCAGGTTGCGCACCTCGTGCACCCGCAGCTCGGGGTCGACGACGGAGAGGTCGTCGATGCCCATGCGGCAGGAGCCGGCCTGGTGGTGGTAGCTCTCGGACTTCTGTTTCACGAAGGCCCGCAGGTCCTCGTCGCTGCCGAAGCCGGGGCCGGGCTGCAGCTCCTGCTTGTACCAGGGCGAGAACGCCGAGGTCGCGAAGATCTCCCGGGCCAGCTTCACGCCCTGCACCATCCGCTCCAGGTCCCACCGGTCGCCCAGGTAGTTCGGGTGGATCAGCGGGTGGGCCAGCGGATCGGCGCTCGCGAGCCTGATCCAGCCGCGCGAGACGGGCCGGACCACACCGGGCAGGATGCTGACCGTGTTCGGGTGGTCCTGGCCGACGATCACGTCGAAGGGCACGTGCACGAAGGCGATCTGCAGGTCGGGTGCCGGCAGACCCGGCCGCGACGAGAGGAACAGGGCGCTCTCCGACAGGTTCTGTGCCGGCGGCGGCAGCTCCTGGGTGACCTCGGCCATCAGCCCGGTCAGGACGTGGTTGTGGAAGTTCTCGCCGACTCCGGGCAGGGCCGCGGTGACCTCGATGCCGTGCTCGCGCAGCCGGGCCGGGTCGCCGATGCCGGAGAGCAGCAGCAGCTTCGGGGACTCGATCGCCCCGGCCGCCACGATCACCTCGCGGCGGGCCCGTACGGTGTGCAGGCCGGGCTCGGCGGCGATGTCGCGGGCGGTACGGCTGTCCCGGACGGTCCGGCCGGGGACGGCCGCGGGCGGTGCGAGCTGTGCGTACTCGACACCCGTGCAGGTGTCGCCGTCGAACAGCAGCCGGGTGCTCTGCGCGCTGGTGCGCAGGGTGAGGTTGGGTCGGCCGAGGGCCGGTTCCAGGTACGCGGCCAGGACGCCCTGACGGCGGCCGTCGGCCACGTCGATGTGGTGCCAGCCGGTGCCGAACAGGCCCCGCCGCGGCCCGTCGGTGTTGAAGTCCGCGATCTCCTGGTGGCCGAGTTCCACGGCCGCGTCGATGAAGGCGCGGGAGACCGGGTTCGGGCCGTGCAGGCCCGCGTTGGTGATCCGCTGCGGGCCCCGGGTGCCGGTGGTCGCGGCGGTGGCGTCCTCCTGGCCCTCCAGCAGGGCGAAGTACGGGAGCACGTCCTCGTACGCCCAGCCGGCCGCGCCCTGGTAGGCCCAGTTGTCGAAGTCCGAGGCGTGGCCCCGGATGTGCATCATGATGTACAGGTTGCTGCTGCCGCCGGGGGCCTTGCCGCGCGGCTCGTACGTCCGTCGGCCGTCGAGCCCGGGTTGGGGGACGCTGGTGTAGCCCCAGTCGACGGGGCCGCCGAGCAGTTTGTACCAGGAGGACGGGTCGTCCACCTCGGGCGGGATGCGGTTGCCGCCCGCCTCCAGGACCAGGACGGAGACGTCCGGGTCCTCGGAGAGGCGGCTCGCGAGGACGCTGCCCGCGGTGCCGGAACCCACGACGACGTAGTCGTACTCCTCTACAGCCATCACATGTCCCCTCAGCCCTGGCCCAGCACCTGGAAGGGGACGGTGTCGTGGTAGTTCGCCATGTAGGCGATCTTTCCGTCCACGATCCGGAAGAAGTTCATGACCTCGGCCTCGATCGCCTCGCCGGAGGCGCTGACGGCGCTGAGGTGGGAGACGGCCGCGGCCTTCTCCCCGTCGACGAGGAAGTGCACGGGCTCGTTCCGGAAGACGCGGTACATCGTCCCCATGCCCTTCATCATCGAGCGCAGAACCTCCAGGCCCTCGATGTGGCCGGCGAGCTGCTCGTCCATGACCTGGTCGTCGGCGAACAGGTCGCACCAGCGGTCCCAGTCCCCGGCGTTGGCGTACTCGTAGTACTTCTCAAGGATCTGTCGTGCGTCGAGCGTGCTCATCGCGCTCGTCCCCCTATCTGTCGCGGCGGGTTCCGTCCGGCGCGAACGGCGCCCAGAACTGGCTGAAGGCGGTGGCCGAGTCACCGAAGAGGCCGTCGCGGCCCTCGATGATCCGGCCGTCACGCCACCGCATGAAGTGGAAGACCGGATAGTCCATCCGCTCGTACGGGGACCGGCTCGCCTCGTCGGCGCCGTCCCGCACGGCGACGTTGCGGCACACGTCGGCGCTGCAGTCCTCACCGACGAGCACCGCCTGGATGTCCATCCGGAAGGTGCCGCCCGTGAGCTTGTGGGTCTGGCCCATCAGCTCCAGGAAGGCGTCGAGGCTCTCGTACCAGCCGGCGAGCGGGTGGTTGCCCGGCACCAGCCAGCGCAGGTCCTCGGAGTAGAACTCAAGGATGCGTGCGCGGTCCCCGGAACCGAGGGCCTGGTAGGCCGCACGGACCCGCTCCGGTGTCACTTCGGTCATCGCCGCTCCTCCTTCGCCTGCACTCAGAGGGAGCCGGAGCCCGGCATGGGGGCCAGCTCGTTGACGGTGTACTGCTTGATCAGCGGTCCGTCGGGGCCGGCCACCACGGTCCAGGTCTGGTCGGCGTCGAAGCCGAGCCACTGGCTGCGGGCGGCCGGGGCGTCCCAGATCCTGGCCTGCCAGTTGACGAGGACCCGGACGACCGCCCGGTCGCCCTCGATGACGGGCTCCACCTTCGTGACCGTGTGCACCTCGTCGAAGAAGCGGTGGGTCACGGCCTCGTACCAGCGGCCGAAGCCCTCGCGGCCGAGGAAGGTGTCCTCGGGGACCTTGAACTCCAGATCCTCGGTGATCATGGCCAGCACCCGGTCCGGCGCAAGGTGCTGGTCCAGCGCCACGTACCAGTTCTCCGCGAAGGTGCGGATCGCGTCCTCGGTCAGCCGCTCGGCGGGCATGCGGTCTCCTCCTGTCCGTGGGGATGGGGTGTGCGGTGGGTCAGATCTGGACGTCGACGAGGAACGGACCGGGGTGGTCCAGCATCCGACCGACGGCGGCGACCGCCTCGTCCGGCTTCTCCACGCGGGTCCCGCCGGCGCCGAGCGAACGGGCCAGGGCGGCGAAGTCGATCTCGGGGTGCGAGAGGTCGAAGGAGCCGGGGAAGCCGTGCTCCGGGATGTCCCGCTCCCGCCAGTACTGGGCGATGTTGTCGTCCAGCAGCCGGTACTTGCGGTTGTTGCAGACCACGAACTTGGCGTCGATGCCGTGCCGGACCGCGGTCCACAGCGCCTGGTACGTGTACATCGACCCGCCGTCGCCCGCGAAGCCCACGACCAGCCGGTCGGGCCGGGCCAGCTTGACCCCGACCGCGCCGGGGAAGCCCACCCCGAGCGAACCGCCCCGGGTGAGGTGGTAGTCGCCGGGGCGCTGGGGCGGCAGGTACCGGGTGACCAGCGGGGAGGTGGTCAGCGCCTCGTCGAAGACGATCAGGTCTCCGCCCGTGCGCTCGGCCAGGGTCCGCAGGAAGACCGCCATCGGCGATCCGTCCTGCTCGGTCTCTGCCGCGCGGGCGTCGAGCGCCCGCTCCCGGGTCCGGGCGTCCAGCCGGGCGGCCGCGGCGGCCCGCTGCTGCGGGGGCAGCCGCTGTTCGAGTACGCCGGCCAGGGCGCGCAGCGCCTGGCGCGGGTCGGCGGCCAGGCCCAGGTCCACCGGGTGGTTCTTGGCGATCTCATAGGCGTTGAGGTCGATGTGGACGACCTTGGCTCCGGCCCGGAAGGGGTTCTCCAGCTCGGGGAACACCTCCGGGAAGACGTACGTGCCGACGATCAGGACCCCGTCCGCATCCCCGACCAGCTCCTTGCTGTGCGGGCCGAACATGTGGCCGGTCTGCCCGCGGCGCAGCGGGTGCGAGGCCGCGATGTTCACCTCGGAGGAGTCCACCTCGTACACGTCGGCGCCCAGCAGCTCGGCGACGGCGACGAGTTCGCGCTGCGCTCCCGAGAGGGAGACCCCGTCGCCGACGAGCACGACGGGCCGCTGCGCGGAGGCGAGCAGCTCGGCCGCCCGCCCCACCGAGGCCGCCGAGGGCGCCACGTCCGTGAGCGGGACCGTGGCGGGAACGACGGCTTCGGTGTTCGGCTCGTCCAGCACGTCCATCGGCAGCGCCACGAACACCGGGCCGCGCGGCGGGGTCAGGGCGATCTTCACCGCCCGGCGGATGGTGCGCAGCACGGACCGCGGATCGGTCACCCGGGTCGCGTACTTGGTCACCGGCTTCGCCATCGCCACCAGGTCGGACGCCATCTGCGCGTCCATGGCGTCGTAGCGGACGCCGGCGTCGCCGGCGACGACGACGAGCGGGGTGTGGCCGCGCAGCGACTGGTAGAGCATGCCGATGCCGTTGCCGAGCCCCACGCCGGAGTGGAGCTGGAGCAGGGCCGCACCGCCGGTGGCCCGGGCGTAGCCGTCGGCGATGCCGGCGGCCACGGTCTCCTGGAGGGCGAGGACGTACTGGAAGTCCTCCGCCGCGTCCACCGCGTCGAGGAATCCCTGTTCCACCGTCCCCGGATTTCCGAACATCACTGTCAGGCCGTCGGCCTTGAACTGCTCGATCAGCCTTTCCCGTCCGGGAGTGGCTTCCATGAATTCCCCCTCTTTTTCACCGCGGTTACGGGGCCGCCCAAATCACCACCCGTAACGGGTGAGGCCTTCTTCGAGGACTTCCACGATCTTCTGCCCCGTGAGATAAGAGTCGGGGGTCGAACGGCCGGTCACGAACGGGAAGTCGACGATCACCGAGAGGGGGTGGCCGAAATTCCCGTGGTACGCCCCGCGCGGGCCGGTCGCATCGCGCAGGATGTACTCCAGCGGGTACGGCGGCGGCCCCATGTTGAAGTCGGTGCCGAGGAACCCGGTGCCGTCCTTGTAGTCGTACTCCTTGCAGTGGCCGGTGACGTGCTTGCCCCAGATGATGCTCCGGCGGTCACCCCAGTCCCGGGCGAAGGCCAGGCAGGCGACGCCGTAGCACTCGGCGGCCACGACCTTGCCGGCCTTCTTGAAGGCCAGGATCAGGGCGTGCACCCGCTCGTTGTTGGCGAGGTCGACGATGGGGCCGCTGCCGCCGACGACGAGGATCGCGTCGTATCCGGCGATGTCCGCGTCGAGCTTGTCCAGATCGCGGTGGTACTGCTCCAGCTTGCGCAGATAGCCCTCGTCGCTCGTGTACGGGCGCTCGGGCACCCACGCCTCGATGTCGAGCGGCGAGTCCAGCCGGCTCGACTGCTCGAACTCGCGTCCCAGCCGGGCGTTCTCCTCGGTGGTGACCGAGCGTCCCAGCGGAGGGTCGATGAAGTTCGCGTCGAGGCTCGGCGGAAGAGCGTGCGCACGCTTTCCGGTCGGCGTGGCGAATACGACTTCGTAGCCCCGCTCGTCGAACTTCGACACCGGGCCTATGAGTTCTTCGGCCCAGTAACCGTGTTCGGAGACAATGACCAGAATCTTTCTGCTCACGGATTCCTCCAGGCGCCGCCTGTTGTCGTTGGCGTCCACCACACTGCTGGCGCCCGGACCCGGCGTCAAAGCGCCCGAAGGCGACTTCGTGAGGTAGGAAGGCAGGTCGTCGGCCCACATCACGTAGTCACTCACCGAGGTCATGAAGTAGCCGCGGGACTTCCTGACCTCGGCCGAATCACTGAACCATTTCCGGGACCCCGCCCTATGGTCTGGACGCGCCGTGCATCACGGGTGCACGGAGGACAGAGGAGAGGGACGGGGACGATGACGACCGACCTGTTGTGCACACACATCGATCAGATACGTCCGGTGAAGCCCGGCACGGAGGGCTGCGAGGAGTGCCTCGTCCTCGGCGACAGCTGGGTGCACCTGCGGATGTGCCTCAGCTGCGGGCACATCGGATGCTGCGACTCCTCGAAGAACCGCCACGCCACCAGGCACTACCGCACGACCGACCACCCCATTGCCGCCTCGCACGAGCCGGGCGAGGACTGGGCCTGGTGCTACGCCGACAAGCTGATGCTGGACCCGGCGTGAGCGCGGCCCCGGAGCGCGCCGCCGCCCCCGCGACCACGACGACGGCGACGGCGACGGCGACGGCGGCCGAGCGCGCGGAGACCAGGAAGCCCGTCATCCTGGCCGTGGACGACGACCCGCAGGTGCTGCGGGCCGTCCGCCGGGACCTGCGCAGCGCCTACGGGGACCGCTACCGGGTCCTCGGGGCCTCCTCGGCCGCCGACGCACTCAAGATCCTGGACTCCCTCGACGAACGCGGCCACGACCCGGCGCTGTTCCTGGTGGACCAGCGGATGCCGGACGTGACCGGCGTCGAGTTCCTCCTCGAAGCCGTCAGCCGCTTCCCCGACGCCCGCCGCGTCCTGCTCACGGCGTACGCGGAGACCGACGCGGCGATCACCGCCATCAACCGGGTCCGGCTGGACTACTACCTGCTCAAGCCGTGGGACCCGCCGCACGAGCGGCTCTTCCCGGTCCTCGACGACCTGCTGTCGGACTGGCTGGCCACCTACCGCCCGGCCTACGACGGCATCATCGTCGCCGGCCACCTCGTCGCCCCCGGCACGCACGCCGTACGGGACTTCTTCACCCGCAACGGCCAGCCCTTCCGGTTCCTCAACGTCGAGCGGGACCCGGAGGCGCTGACCCTGATCGCCGCCCAGCCCGATGCGCCGCTGCCCCTCGTCCGCTTCCCGGACGGGTCGGTGCTCTCCGCACCGAGCGACACCGAGCTCGCCCAACGGCTGGGGCTGGCCACGACCGCCTCCCGCCCGCACTACGAGTGCGTCATCGTCGGCGCGGGGCCCGCGGGCCTGGCAGCCGGTGTGTACTCGGCCTCGGAGGGCCTGTCCACCCTGATGCTCGACTCCCGGGCCCCCGGCGGCCAGGCCGGCACCTCCAGCCTGATCGAGAACTACCTGGGCTTCCCCTCGGGCCTCTCCGGCGGCGACCTCACCCGCCGGGCCACCATCCAGGCCTCCCGGTTCGGCGCCGAGATCCTGCACCCGGTGGAGGTGGTCTCGCTGACCCGGGACGACCCGGCGAAGATCCTCACCCTGGCGGACGGCACGGAGATCAGCGCGGAGACGGTGCTGCTGGCCACGGGTGTCTCGTACAACCGCCTCCAGGCCCCGGGCGCGGACCGCTTCGAGGGCGCGGGCCTCTACTACGGCGCAGCCACCACCGAGAGTTCGGCGTGCATCTCCCAGCACGTGTTCATCGTGGGCGGCGCCAACTCGGCGGGCCAGGCGGCGGTCCACTTCGCCAAGTACGCGGCCCGAGTGACGATCCTGGTCCGCGCGGAGTCCCTGGACGCGAGCATGTCCCGCTACCTGATCGACGAGATCGAGCGCACCCCGAACATCGAGGTCAAGGTCCACACCACGGTCGTCGCCCTGTCCGGTGAGGACCACCTGGAACGGATCACCCTGCACTCCTCCGACACCGGCGAGGACACGGAGGTCCCGGCCCGCTTCATGTTCACCTTCATCGGCGCCCGCCCGCACACCGACTGGCTGTCGGGCGTGGTCGAGCGGGACGAGTACGGCTTCGTCCTCACCGGCTCCGATCTGATCGCCAACGGCGGCGAACTCCCGGCGGAGTGGAGCCTGGAGCGCGCCCCGTACCCGCTCGAAACCAGCGTTCCCGGGGTCTTCGCGGCGGGCGACGTGCGCGCCCACTCGGTCAAGCGCGTCGCGTCGGGCGTCGGCGAGGGTGCGATGGCGGTCTCCCTGATCCACCGTTACCGCTCCATGGGCTGAGAGCGTCCATGGGCTGAGAGCGAACGGCGTGGGCTGAGAGCGAACACGATTCCCTTGCGATCAAGCGGCAAGCGGATGCAACGTTGATTACATGATTACAGCAGAGCAGAGCGAGCAGCTTCGCACGTGGTTCGCGGACCGCCTCCCGGTGGACGTCTACGAATCCCTGGTCGAGGTGGCCGTCGACCGCGAGGAGATCACGGTCGTCGGCACCCTCCCGGCGAACGAGTCCGTCAGGGAGTTCCGCGAGCGCACCCGCGAACAGCGCATCGAGGTGGCACGGGAGGCGGAGGAGCTCTACCGCCGCAAGGTCGCCTGGGCCGTCCAGTCCGGCGACGAACGCGTCCTGTTCACGCACCTGGCCGTCCCGGTGATGACGCGCCTGCGCCAGCCGGAGCGCCAGGTCCTCGACACCCTGGTCGCCGGCGGCGTGGCCCGCAGCCGCGCCGACGCCCTGGCCTGGTGCGTACGCCTGGTCGGCCGCAACACGGACGAGTGGCTGACCGAGCTCCGGGACTCCCTCGCCAAGGTGCAGCAGGTCCGGGCGGCGGGCCCCGACGTCACCCCCGAGGGCAGTACCGATGCCGCCGACTCCCAGAAGTCTGAGTCGGAATGAGCAAAGCCCTCCCGGCCCGGGCATGATCACGCAAGTCTGACGAGCGACCAGGACCCCGATCACAGGGAGAGGCCCGTTCCATGACCACCACCGTCGAATACATCCGCTACCGGATCGCATTGGACGACCAGCAGGCCTTCGAGGACTCCTACCGGCAGGCCGCGGAAGCCCTGGCCGCGTCACCCGAGTGCATCGACTACGAGCTGGCCCGCTGCGAGGAGGAGACCGACCGCGAGCACTACATCCTGCGCATCCGCTGGACCTCGGTCGACGCCCACCTGAACGGTTTCCGCAAGGGCGAGCACTTCCCGGCGTTCTTCAGCGCGATCCGCCCGTACGTGAAGGCCATCGAGGAGATGCAGCACTACCGCGTCACCGACGTGGCCGGCCCCGGAAAGGCCGCCCCCCAGTCATGAGCACCACACCCGGCACCACCCCCACCATCTACGAGTGGATGGGCGGGGCGGAGGCCATGCAACGCCTCACGGACGTCTTCTACACCCACGCCCTCCAGGACGAGATCCTCGCCCCTGTCTTCGCGGGGATGGACGCGGAGCACCCCCGGCACGTCGCGGTCTGGCTCTCGGAGGTCTTCGGCGGCCCGAAGGACTACACGGCCCACCACGGCGGCCACCCGCACATGGCCACCAAGCACCTCGGCCGCGGCATCACCGAGAAGCAGCGCCGCCGCTGGGTGGACCTGCTCCTGGACACGGCCGACGAGGTCGGCCTCCCCACGGACCCGGAATTCCGTGCGGTGTTCGTCTACTACATCGAGTGGGGCACCCGTATGGCCCTGATCTACTCGGGCCCCACCCCGCCCCCCGTGGACGCGGCCGACATCCCGGTCTGGTCCTGGGGGCAGACCCCGCCCTGGATCCCCAAGAGCTGACCCGGTGGGGGCAGGACCCGCCTGCCCCCACACCACCGGGCCGCAGCGCGGTACACCGGGCGCACCGGGCGGAAGCGCGACACCGGCCCGCCTCAGTCCTGCGCGGGCTCCCCTGCGGAGGCGAGCAGGACCGTCAACGCCCCCTCGTCGGCGGAGCGCCAGAAGTCGACGGCCTCCTCCAACACCTCCTGGAGCGTCTCCCAGTCACCCGGACGCGCGCCGGCGTAGCCCCGCCACGAGGACACCGCCACCAGCCACCCCGGCGGAGCCGGCTCCCACCACGACAGGTCCCTGAGGGCGTCGGCCAGCGCGTCCCAGTTCCCCCCGAACCACTCCGGCACGCGCAGCGCCGCCCCCCAGCGCCGCATCAGCTCGGCCTTGGTCCGTACGCCGTCCAGGTCCACCCGTACGGTCGTCCAGCCCGCCTTCTGCGCGGCGGCGAGCGCCGGTGCGAGCGGCTGCGGCTCCAGGGTCATCGCAGGACCGCCTTGAAGGTCTCGTAGTGGTCGGCGGTGTAGAAGAACTCCCCGCCCTCACCGGTCACGATCCGCCGGGCCCCGCGATCGCGCTCCCCCGGCGTCCTGACCGTGAACTCGTGGTAATAGCCGCGCGGGTGCGGGGGCAGGGCCTTCTCGAAGTTCCCGAAGACCGACCCGTCCTGCGGGTACGGGTACGGCCCGCCCTTGTCGATGAGCGCCAGCACGTTCCGCGCCTCCTGCGGCAGCGCGTCGGCCCGTACGGTGGCCATCCCCTTGGCCCATCCGGGCGCGGACGCACCAGAAGCCGAGGGCACGGCCGTCCCGCTGCCGGCGCTGCTTCCGTCGCCGCTCCCGCACCCCGCCGCGCCGGCCAGCGCGACGCACAGGAACAACGCCCCCAGCACACGCAGCAACGATCGGGGCATGCTCCGGAAGATCATGCACCGATCGTGCCAAACATCCGATTCGCTCGCGAATCGCGCGGTGACCGCGGTGACCGCGGTGCCGCGAGGTCCTCAGAGTGCGGACATCTTGGTGTACGGACTCAGAATGCGTTTCTGGACGGACCCGAAGTCGACCAGGACAGCGATCCCCTCCTCGATACCGACGACACGGCCGAGGCCGTGCTCGTCGTGAGAGACCCGGTCGCCGACGCTGAACTGCCGGAGCGGCGGTTCCACGGGGGCCTTGAACGGGCTGGACGGCAAATGGCGGCGAGGTACTGCGGACTTTGTCATTGGTACCAGTATGCGCCCAGCGGGCCTCTGTACGGCCCTGGCTGAGGATCTCAATTCCGGCACCATCTGCCGCAGGCCCCCCGCCGGGGACCCGCCCGGACCCCTCGCGCTCCCGGTCAGTCGTCGGGGTCGGCCCGCTCCAGCGCCGGGCGCAGCCCCGGGGCCGACTCGGTCAGCAGGTAGTCCGCGACCGCCGTGTCCGTGACCAGGCTGGTCACCAGGCCCGACCGCAGCACCGCGCCGATGGCCGAGGCCTTGCGCAGACCGCCGGCGATCGCGACGACCTCGGGGATCCGGCGCAGCCGGTCCGCCTCGACGGTGATGCAGCGCTCGCCGAGGTCGCGACCGACCCGCCGCCCCTCGGAATCGAAGAGGTGGGCGGACATCTCGGCCGCGACGCCGAGCGAGGCGTAGTGGGCCCGCTCCTCGTCGCTCAGCATGTCGTGGACCGTGGAGATGCCGGGCTCCCACGAGCCGATGGAGACGGCCGCGACGGTCACCTTGTCGAAGTACTCGAAGGCCCGCGCGATCCCGGTCTGGCTCCGCAGCGCGGCCGCGGTCGCGGGATCGGGCAGCAGCATCGGCGCGTAGATCGGGTGGGCGTCGCCTCCGGAGACCTGCGCGGCGCGCCGTACGGCCTCGACGGAGCCGCGCTCGGCGGTTCCGGCGTCGTACACCCCGGTCAGCTGGACGACGGTGCACTGCGGGAGGCGGTGCAGGGAGGCGGCCATGTGGATGGTCGACCGCCCCCAAGCCAGGCCCAGTACGTCGCCCTCGTTGACGAGCTCGCCGAGCAGGTCGGCCGCGACCGCGCCGAGGTTCTCCGGGTCGGGCGCGTCCTCGGTCGCATCGGCCGGGGACTCCACCACCACGGCGTGCCGGAGCCCGTAGCGGGCCCGGAGGGCGTCGGAGCGCTCCGCATCGAGTTCCGCCGGGACCCGGATCTCGATGCGCACGAGGTCGCGTTCGAGAGCGGTCTCCAGGACCCTGGCCACCTTGAAGCGGCTCACGCCGAACTCCTCGGCGATCTGGATCTTGGACTTGCCCTCCAGGTAGAAGCGGCGGGCCATGGCCGCCGCCTGCACCAGCTCCGCGGGTCCCATCCGCAGGGCTGACCGTCCCGCCGACATTGCAGACACCGCGTTCTCCTCACTGCTGTTCACACTCTCGACTCGCCGTTCATCCTGTCAGATCCGGCGGCCGTTGATCAGCCCGGACAGCTGCCGTTCACCGAGCTGTTCACCAAGCCTTGTTCCCGTTGTTCCTGTTGTCTCCGTGGTCACACGCGCCTCAGTGGTCGCACGCCCAGGGCGCCGCGGAGATCGCGGCGTCCGCCTGCTCGCGCAGGGTCCGTACGGCGGCGGCCGGGTCGACCGCCCCGTAGACCGCGCTCCCCGCGACGAAAACGTCCGCGCCGGCCTCCGCGCACTGCTCGATGGTGGAGGCCGAGACCCCGCCGTCGACCTGCAGCCAGAGCTCCAGGCCGTGCTTGGCGATCAGCTCCCGGGTCCGGCGGATCTTGGGGAGCATGATGTCGAGGAAGGGCTGGCCGCCGAAGCCGGGCTCCACCGTCATGATCAGCAGCATGTCGAGCTCGGGGAGGATGTCCTCGTACTGCTCGATCGGCGTCGCGGGCTTGAGCGCCATGGACGCCCGCGCCCCCTTGGCCCGGATCTCCCGCGCGAGGCGCACCGGCGCCGCGGCGACCTCGGCGTGGAAGGTGATCGACCCGGCGCCGGCCTCGACGTACTGCGGGGCCCAGCGGTCCGGGTCCTCGATCATGAGGTGCAGGTCGAGCGGAGTGTCCGTGGCCCGGCTCAGGGACTCCACGACGGGCACACCGAGGGTGAGGTTCGGGACGAAATGGTTGTCCATGACGTCGACGTGCAGCCAGTCGGCCCCCTCGACGGCCCTCGCCTCCTCGGCGAGCCGGGCGAAGTCGGCGGACAGGATGCTGGGATAAATCTGAGCGGCCATGCCCCAAGCCTGCCATGCTCCCGGCCGGTTCCGGCCACGACCCCGCATGTCCGGGTTGCCTCAGCTCGCCTAAAGTGATCATGGAGAACATTTAACTTGTCCTTCGCGATCGACCGCGGCACGGTTCTGCTCTGTTCATGACACGAGCCGGATCCCGGCCCGGCCCCCACCCGACGCGAGGAGACCAGCCCCGGCATACCCGCTGCCCCGCCCCCGGCGACCACGTCCCCACGCCCCGCTCCCACCCCTTGGCGCAGCAAGGACTTCCGCACCCTCTTCACCGCCTCGACCCTCAACCAGTTCGCCACCAACACCGGCCAGGTGGCCGTCCCCCTCCTCGCCCTCACGGCCCTCGACGCCGGCGCCGCCCAGATCGGCGCCCTCGCCGCCTCTCCACCGCCGCGTTCCTCCTGATCGGCCTGCCGGCCGGCGCCTGGGTCGACCGCCTGCGCACCCGCCGGGTACTGATCGCCGCGGACCTCGCACGCGCGACCCTCCACGCCTCGCTGCCGCTGGCCTGGTGGCTGGACGGGCTGACCCTCGCGCAGCTGTACGCCGTCGTCCTCGCGGGCGGATGCGCCACCGTCTTCTCCGAGGTCGGCTCCCAGAGCGTGGTGCCCGGCTCGTCGGCCGCGACGGCCTGGTCCGCGCCAACGCCGCCCTGGTCACCCTGATGGCCGTCGCCGACATCGCCGGCTGCGGCGCCGGCGGAGCCCTCGTCGCCGCCCTCACCGCCCCCTTCGCCCTGGCCTGCTCCGCCGCCGCCTACCTCGCCTCGGCGCTCCGCCTCGTCCGGAGCCGCCCCACCCCGGCGCCCCCGCCCGCCCGGACACCGCTGGCGGCCCAGATCCGGGAGGGGGTGCGGCACGTACTGGGCCACCCCGAACTGCGGGCCCTCGCGCTCAACTCCGCCCTCAGCAACCTGGGCGGCGCGATGGTCAACACCTTGCTCCCGGTGCTCTTCGTACGGGAGCTCGGGCTCTCCGCGGCCGCACTCGGCCTGTTCTGGGCGGCGGGCGGCGCGGGGCTCCTGCTGGGCGCGCGCCTGGCCCGGCCGTTCGCCGCCCGCGTGGGCTACGGCCGCGCCCTGGTCCTGAGCCTGACGCCGGCGACGCTGCTGGTACCGCTGTTGGACCGCGGACCGTGGCTCTGAGTGGCGGGGGCCGGGTGGCTGCTGGCCATGATGAAGGTCGGCGCGAACAACGTCCTGGGCGTCAGCCTCCGCCAGCACGTGACCCCGGACCCCCTCCTGGGCCGCATGAACGCCACCTTCCGCTTCCTCCTCACCGGCGCCCTCGCCCTCGGCGCAGCCGCCTCGGGCCTCCTGACGGAACTGACCACGCTGCACACCGCCCTCTGGACGGGAGCCACGGTGATGGCCCTGTCTTGGATCCCCCTGTCCCTGTCACCGATCCGCCACAGGGTGACGGGGCCGTAGGCGGGGGCCCTGCGGATGGGCGGGGGCGGGGGGCTTCGGGGGGCGGGGCGGGGGCTTCGGGGCGGGATGCCCTCACCCGGGGGCGGTGGGGTTCGGGGGCGTCCCGTCAGTCCACTGTCCTTCCGTGCCGGGCCGGGCCGTCAAGGGCGCTCCTTCGTCGCGTCGCTTCGCGATGGCCTTCGGCCACCCTTGAC
>NZ_JBEZBN010000048.1:34021-48848 GCF_040647115.1 Streptomyces sp. NPDC044571 | reverse complement strand
TCATGACCCGCCGCCTCACACACGAGACCACCCACAACTGGCGCGACAGCCAAGCCAAATGAAACAGACAACCGAGAATCAAACGCTCACTTAGACCGTGTCCTATGTGGTGAGGCGTCGTTGGGCTTCGTATGGGGCGGGGTACGTGGAGTTGGATTGTTCCGGACGGGTTATGGGAGATCGCGGAGCCGTTGATCCCGCCGTCGAAGGTGCGTCCGCAGGGCGGCGGGACACAGGACACGCCTGACGAGACGCTGTTCGCAGCGATCATCTACGTGCTGGTATCGGGGTGTGCCTGGCGAGCACTGCCGCCATGCTTCGGGATATCGAAGTCCACCGCACACCGCCGGTTCCTGATCTGGTCCAGAGCCGGCGTGTGGGGTCGGCTGCATGAGGAGATCCTGTACCGGCTCGATGACGCCGGCCTGCTCGACCTCTCCCGCGTGGTTCTGGACTCCGCCCACGTCAGGGCTAAAACGGGGGCGAACTCACAGGTCCGAGCCCCGTGGACCGGGGCAAGGCGGGTTCCAAGATGCACGTCCTGTCGGACTCGGCAGGACTGCCCCTCGTTGTCGGCGTCAGCGCGGGCAACACCCACGACAGTGAAGCCCTGAAGCCCATGGTGCTCGGTCACCAAACGATTCCCAATGGAGTTGTCAGGCTCGGCTGGTGGCTCGCCGTGAGCGGATCAGCCCAACGCGTACGAGGCCGGCGGTGGGGCGATCTCGAAGGTGCGGCCGTCGCGTATGAGGGCCCACAGAACGTTCAAGCGGGGGCGGGCGAGAGCGATGACGGCCTGCTTGTGGCTCTTTCCTTCGGTTCGTTTGCGCTCGTAGAACGCCCTGGAGACGGGACAGCATCGGGCGGCGACCATGGCGGACATGTAGAAGACGCGCATGAGGCGTCGGCAGTAGCGTTGTGGTCGGCGCATGTTGCCTCTGATGCGACCGGAATCCTTGGGGACGGGGGCCAGGCCGGCGACACCGGCGAGGCGGTCGGAGGTGCCGAAGACGCTCATGTCGCCGCCGGTAAGGCGATGAACTCCGCGCCCAGGACGGGGCCGACACCGGGCATGCTCAGGATGACCTCGGCGTGCGGGTGGCCGCGAAACCGGCCCTCGATCAGGGCGTCGGTCTCGGCGATCTCCTCATCGAGGGCCAACACCGCCCTCGCCAGCTTCGCCACCACTGCAGATGCGACCCTCTCCCCGGCGACGGCGGTGTGCTGGGCCTCGGCGGCCTCGAGCGCGGTGGGCGCGACGGCTTTGTAGTTGCGGACCTTGCGGTTCTTCAGCCACGTCGCAAGTCGGCTGTTGCCGGTCCGACGAAGTGCGGCCGGGGTCTGGTAGCTGGTGAGGAGTATCAGCGCGGCCTTGGAGGTCTTGTAGTCGAAGGCCCGTTCCAGGGCCGGGAAGTACTCAAGCAGCTGGGCCCGCAACCGGTTGATCTTCCTGGTTCGGTCAGCTGCCAGGTCCAGGCGGCGCGAGGTCAGAATGCGCAGGTCCACGGCGATCTCATCGCCACGGCGCATCTTCTGGAGGTCGCGGCGCATGCGGGCTTGGTCCGCGATGACGAATGCGTCCTTCGCGTCTGTCTTTCCTTCACCCCGGTAGGAGCCGGCGGCGTGGTGGACGGTGCGGCCAGGTATGTATACGACCTGTTGCCCTTTGCCGGTCAGCAGCGCGATCATCAGCGCGGCCCCGCCGGCATTGAGGTCGATCGCCCAGGTCACCGGTCCACCTTCGCTCAGTGCGAGGACGTCACGGATGAGGTTGAGCAGTGCGGTCTCGTCGTTGGCCACCCGTCGCGACAGCTTCCGCTTGCCGTCGGTGTCGATCACCACGCAGCAACAACGTAAGGAGACACGACCCCCACCGCGGCCGCCACTTCAAACCCCAACGCCTGCATGCCGACAAGGTCTACGACATCCCCACCTGCGGAAATGGGTGCGCGGCAAACGGATCGGCGTCCGGATCGCCCGCAAAGGCATCGAGTCGAGCGAGCGATTACGGCGTCGGCGGTGGGTAATCGAGCGGACGATGTCCTGGCTGACTGGCTACCGCAGACTCAACCACCGCTACGAACGCCACCCCGCAACTACCTGTCCTTCCTCGGCCTCGCAGCCGCCCTCTGCTGCGACAAACGCCTCATCCGACTGACCACAGGACACGGTCTTAGGTCTGAGAGGGAGGCCCTCTACTCTCGCAGACCGGAGCGGCGGGAGGTGACTGCGTCCCACACGGCAGCAGCGCAGTCACCCGCATTCTCGTGCTCCCAGAACCTCAGGACGAGCCACCCCTCAGCGGCCAGCCTTTCGTCCGTCTCCCGGTCACGGCGGACATTTCCGCCGATCTTCTCGCGCCAGTAGTCAGGGTTGGTCTTCGGCGGGACGAAGTGCTGAGGGCAACCGTGCCAGAAGCAGCCGTCTACGAATACCGCAACCTTCACCGGGCGGAAAACCAGGTCTGCGGTTCTCCGCATACCGGGCAACGGCTTCGCCGCCACCCGGTACCTCAGCCCTCTTGCATGCAGCAGGGAGCGAAGAATCCGCTCCGGCGAGGTGTCTCTGCTCCGGTTCCCGAGCATGCTCCGGCGGTTGGCCGCGGAAGATGCCCAGGAGCCGGGCGGCGGGGCCCAAGGCTCACCCTCATGCGACTGGTTGCTCATGGAAGCCGGAGTCTATCCGGCTCTCCCATGCCCTTCCCTTGGCGGCCACAGTGAGAGCTGTTGGTGGCCGCGGGCCCGGGCCGTGGGTGGGGACGGGCGTGTGGTGGTGAGGGTGAGGAGGGTGCGGAGGGCCGTGATGACCTCTTGGGGGGTGTCGCGGACCATCGACGGGGTTGCGCTGACCACCAGGATGCCGTGGGCCTCCAGGCGCAGGCGGCGGCGGAGGGTGGCGTGCCAGGAGTCGCGGGTGTAGTGGTACTCCGCCGAGTCGATCTCCAGGGCCACACCCTCGTCGGGCCAGTAGGCGTCCGGGCTGGCCAGGAAGGTGCCGTCCGGGGTGTAGAGGCGGGCGTTCCACAGCGGGGTCGGGAGGTCCGTCGCCGTCAGGGTGTCGCGGGCCCGGGCTTCGGCGATCGAGCGGACCCCCGCGACCAGTTCCGCCGCGGCTGCGCGGATCGCCGGGCGGGTCAGGAGGCGGGCCGCGCGGAGTTCCGCGTGGAGGTCCTGCGGGTGGCACCAGCCCGCCTGGACCACATGGGCCAGGGTCGAGCGGATCAGGGCCGGGTCCTCGGCCCGGGAGGCGAAGTCGGCCGCCGCGCGCACCGGGCGGGTGCTCGGGATGCCGCAGACGGTGATGGTGCGCGGCCAGCGGGAGGTGGCCAGCGGGCGGACCTGCGGGGTGGTGGCGAGCCGGCGCGGGGCCCGGATCAGGACGTCCGCCGGGGTGTGCGGGGCGTCGCGGATGCCGAGCAGGGCGAGGGCGGCGCCGCCCGTGAGCAGGGCCGTGTCGCCGGCCAGGGGGTCCGCGGTGGGCTCGGCGGCGTACAGGACGGCGGCGAGGGCGCGTTGGCGGTGGTCCGGGGGCCCGGTCTGGAGGAGGTAGACCCTCGGGAGCAGGCGCTGCCAGGGGCCGCCCGGGCGGGCGCGGGAGGTGATGGTGGCGTCGGGGATGCCGGAGGCGCTGAGTTGGTGGCGGGTGGCCAGGTTGAGTTGCCTGCGGGCGGTGGCGGGCGCCGAGTGGACCGCCGTCCGTTGTGTTCCGGGTCGGGTGGCCCGGGTGGTGGGCCGGGTGGCGGGCCTCGTGCTGGTTCCCGTCCTCGTGCCGGTGCTGGTGCCGGACCTCGTGCTGGTGCCGGGCCTCGTGCTGGTTCCCGTCCTCGTGCCGGTGCTGGTGCCGGACCTCGTGCTGGTGCCGGGCCTCGTGCTGGTGCCGGGCCTCGTGTGGGTGCGGGTCCCGGACCGGTCGGTCGTCGGGGTGTCGGTGCGTGCCTGCCGCGGGTTCGTGATCATGTTGGGCGTTATGCCCTGTCCCCGGGGGCGGATACACGCCCGGGGCCGGCTTTCGAAGCGAGCCCTTCCGGCTACCGCTCCTCGCGGCCCGGGTGGTCCGGCGACAGGAAGACGATCACGGCCGTCTGCGCGCCCGGCCGGGCCGTCACCTCGTGCCAGCCCAGGCGGCGGTACGTCGCCACCGTGTCCGCGGCCAGCCGGGAGGTCAGCAGCCACGCCCGGCGGTCCGGGGCGTCCGCCGTGATCTCGGTGAGGAGGGTCCGGCCGGTGCCGTGGCCGCGCGCGTACGGGCGTACGGCGAGCTCGTCCATCTCCAGCGCGCCGCTCAGCAGCTCCCGTACGCGCTCCGGTCCGAGCTGCGCCGCGACCTGGGCGTACGCACGGGCCTTGGGGAAGGCCGCCGGGGTCAGCCACCCCGTGGCGAAGCCGTCGATGCCCGCCGCGGACTGGGCGAGGGCCGTACGGAAGCCAGGGCGCCGGGAGTCGGCCTGCAGGCGGACCGCGAACTGGCGAATGGTTTCTTCGTCCTCGTTCCACGGCGGGGCGGAGAAGACGTCGGCATAGGCGTCGACCAGTTCGTCCGCGAGGTCGAGGACGGCCCGTCCGTAGCAGATCACGATGTCCGAGCTCCTCGTTTTTCCCGTTTGGGGTGGGAGAGTGAATGTATGCCCCTCCGGTTCCCGGAGCACGTATCGCACGGATCCGGCGAGTGTGCGACAAATCCCCTCCGCGGGTTCCGTGTCGGGGGCCCGGGGACGCGCGTTGAGCAGCCCGTGTACGGATTCGACAGACTGCTGCGGGCGGTCGGCGGCTGCGCCCTCGCCTTCCTTCTCGTGCTGGGAGTGGTGGCGCTGCTGCCGCGCCCCGTCCAGGACGCCGTACCGGATGCCGTGATCGGCGGGGCCGTGCTCGTCCTCGGAGCGCTGGGTGCCCGGCGGGCGGTCAAGCCGCCGCGTTAGCCTCGTCGTGCAGAGATCCCGTGCAGAACGAGACAGACGAGACAGGAGTGGGCATGGCGCGCGTACCGAGTTCCGCAGTGGCCGCCGCCGGACTGGTCGGCGGATACGCCGTCGCCCGGTGGACCGGGAAGCGCCCGCTGGGCGGCGTCGTCCTCGGCGCGGCCGGCCTCGCCGCCGGGCGGGAGTGGCACCGGCGCGGCGGCGCCCCCGCGGCCGCCGGGCTCGGCGCGCTCTACCTCGCCGGCTTCGCGGGCGCACACCCGCTGGCCAAGAAGGTCGGGGCCTGGCCGGCCGTCCTCGGGGCGGCGGCCGTGGTGGCGACGGCGTCCTGGTTCGCCGCCGACGCGCGCTGCCCGCGCTCCGGCGGCGGCTACGCCCCGAGCGCCTGCGACACCGAGTAGATCAGCAGCCCGGCCAGGGCGCCGACCACCGTGCCGTTGATGCGGATGAACTGCAGGTCCCGCCCGATGTGGGCCTCGATCTTCCGCGACGTGTGCTCGGCGTCCCACCCGGCCACGGTCTCGGTGATCAGCGAGGTGATCTCGGTGCGGTAGGTGGTCACGACGTACACCGTCGCGCCCTCGATCCACCCCTCCACCTTCCGCTGGAGCCGGCCGTCGGTCGCCAGCCGCGCCCCCAGTGAGATCAGCGAGGAGCGGACCCGCAGCCGCAGCTCGCTCTGCTCGTCCTCCGCCGCCGAGATGATCATCGACCGGATCGCGGTCCAGGCGGAGGCGATCACGTCCTGGACCTCCTCCCGCTCCAGGATCTCGGACTTCAGGCGCTCCACCCGGGCCCGGGTGTCGGTGTCCGCCTGGAGGTCGGCGGCGAAGTCCCTGAGGAAGCGGTCCACCGCGCCGCGCGCCGGGTGCTCCGGCATGTCGCGCATCTCGCCGAGGAAGCGCAGCAGCTCCTTGTAGACGCGCTCGCCGACCTTGCGGTCCACGAAACGCGGGGTCCAGCCGGGGGCGCCGCCCTGGACCGCGCCCATGACGGACTCCGCGTGCGTCACGAGCCAGTCGTACGCCTTGGCGCAGACGAGGTCCACGACCTTGCGGTGACCGCCGTCCGCAACGACCCTCTCCAGGGTCTTGCCGATCCCCGGGGCGATCTCCGCGCTCTCCGCACGCCGGGTGATGGCCTCGCCCACGACGGCCTGGACATCGGAGTCCCGCAGCACGGTGAGGGCTCCGCGCAGCGCCGTGGCCAGCTCGGCGGTGACCCGGTCGGCGTGGGCCGGCTCGGCCAGCCAGGCGCCGAGGCGGCCGCCGATGCCGAGGGCGTGGAGGCGGGCGCGCACGACGTCGGAGGAGAGGAAGTTCTCGCCGACGAACTCGCCGAGGGAGATCCCCAGCTGGTCCTTCTTGGTCGGGATGATCGCGGTGTGCGGGATGGGCAGGCCGAGGGGGCGCCGGAACAAGGCGGTGACGGCGAACCAGTCCGCGAGCGCGCCGACCATGCCGGCCTCGGCGGCGGCCCGGACGTAACCGGCCCAGGCGCCCGCGCCGGTGTGCTCGGCCCAGGTCGCGAGGACGTACACCAGCGCGACCAGACCCAGCAGGCTGGTGGCGGTCGCCTTCATCCGGCGGACGCCGCGCCGGCGCTCCTCGTCGGCCGCGCTGAACACGAAGCGGGTGCCGCTGCCTCCGGCGGTGGTGCGGTTGTCCACGTGCTCCTGCCTTCCCCCGGGCGCCGGGTTTGTCTGCATAGCATCCGACTCCCGGGACGGCCGCGAAGTTCCCGGCACGCCGTTTCGCTCGCCTCGATGCCGCGATGCCGCGATGCCTCGTTACCTCGATGAGTACGGGGGCCTGCGGCCACAGCGCGCCCGGACCGGCCACGGCCCCTCCCCCCACCGGTGCCCCGCCCCGCCGCTCCGAAGCCCCCAGGGCCACGGGGCCCGGGGCCCGGGGCCCGCCGCCCCCTACAGCTCCTTGCGCAGGTCCGGGCCGTGCCCCAGGTGCTTCGAGGACTTCGGCGGCTTCGGGATCTTCGGGATCTTCGGGGGCTTGACCCGGACCTCCACGCCGCCCCAGAACGCGAAGCCCGTCACCACGACGCGCGGGGCGCCCGGGGTCGTCGGGCCCTGCGATTCGCGCTGGTCGAAGGCGCCCATGAAGCCGAAGCCGCGGACGTCGACCTCCACCCCCGGCGGCACCGTGATCTCGATGCCGCCCATGATCGCGACACAGTTGATCACCACCTCGCGCTCCGCGAACCGCGCCTCCCGCAGGTCCAGCTCGCCGCCGCCCCAGAAGGCCACCGCGTTGAAACGGGCGGGCACCGTCCACCCGCCCTTGCGCTGGAAGCCGGACATGACCGCGACCGCCGTCGCGGACGCCCCCGGGACGCCCCCGCCGCCGATCCGGCCCCGCCAGGCCTCCGCAGCAGCCCCCGGCCCCGCGCCAGGCGACGGCGCGCCCGGCGACGGCACCCCGGCCGGAGCGGCGCTCGCCGCCGGGAGGTCACGGGTCAGCGGTTCCAGCTCCCCGTAGGTGCGAGAGGTATACGCCGCCTCCAGCCGCTCCTCGAACTCCTCCATGTCGAGCCGGCCTTCGGCGACGGCGTCCCGCAGACGCTCCACCACCCGTTCGCGGTCGGCGTCCGACGCCCTCAGCTCCGGCAACGGCTTCTCCGGCCGTTCGTCAGTCATGCCGACCAGCCTATGCAGCCGCGCACGGGAGTTGTAGGACTTGACCCCGGCTCCGACCCCGGCCCCGACCCTGATTTGTCCCCACCACTGTGGGGGAATCCCCCGGGGGAACCCCCCGTGAGGGAACCCCCGGGACCCCCGCTGGACCCCCGCCGACCCCCTCAGCCCCGGCCCGCGTACATCCGCGCGATCACGTCCTCGATGTCCGGTTCCCGGATCGACAGGTCCAGCAGCGGGTACCGCGCCGCCACCTCCGCCACCAGGGGCGCCGCCGGGGAGCCCGCCGGGAAGGCCAGCCACTGGCGCGGGCCCTCCACCTTCACCACCCGCGCCCCCGCCACGCTGATCGGCGCGAGCTCGCGTTCCAGGTCCAGCACCAGGGTGCGTTCGCTCTCGCCCACCGCCCCCGCACCGTGCAGACCGTCCACGGTGCCGTCGTACATCAGCCGCCCGTGGTCGATCACCATCACCCGCTCACACAACTGCTCGATGTCCTGGAGGTCATGGGTGGTGAGCAGCACCGTCGTCCCGAGTTCCGCGTTCAACTGCCGCAGGAAGCCCCGCACCTTCGCCTTGCTCACCACGTCGAGCCCGATCGTCGGCTCGTCCAGGTACAGGACGTCGGGATCGTGCAGCAGCGCCGCCGCGATGTCCCCGCGCATCCGCTGGCCCAGCGACAGCTGCCGTACCGGCACGTCGAGCAACTCCCCCAGGTCCAGCCGGTCCACGCAGCGCTCCAGGTTCTCGCGGAACCTCGTCTGCGGGATCCGGTACATCCGCCGCATCAGCCCGTACGAGTCCTTCAGCGGCAGGTCCCACCACAGCGTGGTGCGCTGCCCGAACACGACCCCGATCCGGTGCGCCAGCCGCATCCGCTCGCGCGCCGGGTCGATGCCCGCGACCCGCAGCCGGCCCCCGCTCGGCGTCAGGATCCCGGTCAGCATCTTGATGGTGGTCGACTTGCCGGCACCATTGGGCCCGATGTAGCCGACCACCTCGCCCCGCGCCACCTCGAAGCTGATCCCGTCCACGGCCCTGACCTGGCGTTTCTCCCGGCGCACCAGCCCCACTCGGCGGCGCACCTCGCATACCTTCTCGACCCCGTCCAGCGAGATCAGCGCATCCCTGCCCACAACGGCTCAGCTCCCCGTGCTCCGGTACGTACGAAGACCAGCCCGCCACGCCAGCGAAGCGGGCACGAACACCGCGAGGGCGACCAGCGGGCTCAGGTACGCCACCCACTCCGGCAGTCCCAGCGGATCGGGCCGCCCCAGCAGGTGCAGTGCGGGCAGCCAGTTGACGAACGCCAGCGGCACGATGAAGGTGACCGCGCGCACCAGCTCCTTCCCGAACACCGTCGGCGGGTACTGGAGCATCGTGTTGCCCCCGTACGTGAAGGAGTTCTGCACCTCCGCCGCGTCACCGGCGACGAACTGGAACGCGGCCCCCGCCACCATCACCGCACCGAAGATCCCCGCCCCGGCGATGACCATCACGGGCACCAGCAGCACCTTCCCCGCCGTCCAGTCGACGTCGACCGCCGACAGCGCCCAGCCCAGCACGGCCAGCCCCTGCCCGGTGCGCCCGAGCCGGCGCAGGGCGAAGCGGTCCGCCGCGATCTGGGCCAGGACGGGGACGGGGCGCACCAGCATGGTGTCGAGCGAGCCGTCCCGCACCCGGGCCCCGACCCGGAAGGTGTTGCCGAGCAGCAGGTCGGCGAAGCCCAGCGAGGCCGAGGAGGAGCCGTAGAGCAGGGCGATCTCGGACAGCGTGAAGCCGCCGAGGACCTCCACGTGCGAGAACATGATGAAGATCGCGACGAAGTCGAGCAGCGTCAACGCCGCGTTCCCCGTCATGGACAGGAAGAAGGACATCCGGTAGGTCATCGTGGAGCGGATCCACATGGCGACGATGAGCCCGTAGCCGCGCAACCCCTCCACGACACGGTTGCGTTCGGGCACGAGGAGCGGCTCCGCCGGCCTCGCCGGCGCAAGCCCCGGGGCCGGCCCCCCGGCCCCCGCCTGCACCCCGGCCCCCGCCTGCACCCCGAGCCCCGCCTGCAACCCGGCCTCTGCCTCCGCCTCAGCCACCCTGAACCACCACCTTCCGGGTCGCGGCCGACTGCGCCAGCCGCCCCAGGCCCAGCAGGACGAGCGCCCAACCGGCCTGGAAGCCCAGCGCCCGCACCACTCCCGCGGGCCCGGCCTCCGCGTACTTGCCCATCAACACGTCCAGCGGCACCTGGAGCATCGCCGCCCACGGAAGCACCCGTACGAACTCCCCGAAGCCCCCCGGGAACACCGTCAACGGCAGCAGCACACCGGAGAAGAAGATCGTGACGACATTGGCCATCATGTTGACCCCGGCTCCGTCCATCAGCCAGAACGCGGCCAACGCCAGCAGGTAGCGCACCGCGAAACCGACCACGAGCCCGAGCAGGACCGACACCAGGAACAGCAGCCAGCGCACCGGATCGGCGGGCAGCGCCAGCCGGAACGCCAGCGCCCCGGCCAGCAGCGGCACCACCCCGCGGCCCACCAGCTGGAAGGCGGACCGCCCGAGGTCGGCCGCGAGCCACCACAGTTGGAGGTCGGCCGGCCGGTACAGGTCGACGGCGATGTCCCCCGTGCGGATGCGCTCCTGCATCTCCTCCTGGAAGCCGCCGCCGATCAGCCCGCCCGCCGCGAGCAGCGACTGGCTCACCCAGACGAAGGTCAGCGCCTCGGCCTGGTCGTAGCCGCCCAGCCCGGGGCGCTCGTCCCACAGGGCGACGAACGTGTAGGCGAGGATGAAGCCGAAGACGGTGTTGGTGAAGACACCCGCCGCCGTCGCGGTCCCGTAGGCGGCGTAGCGCCGGAACCCGCCGACGCCGACGGCCAGATAGAGGCGGCCCTGCTGCGCGGCTGCCCGAACCGTTCTCCGGCGCACCGTATCCCTCCGTTTCCCGGATCGTTCCTACGAGGGCCAAAGCGCGCGAGCTTAGTGCGGAGGGGCGATCCACGCGACCGAATTACGCCCGTCCGGCGCGTAATGGGCGGTCATCAGGTAGACACCATGGGGTACAGACGTGGATGTTTCGCACGGCGTCGAGGAGCTTGGGCGATGAGCGACCAGTCACCACCACCTGGCTGGACGCCTCGTGACCCGGACACCCCCGGGCAGCCGGCCGACCCACGACCCGCCACGGGAACCGGACAGACCGGACGGACCGGTCGGACCGGAAAGGCCGGGCGCAAGCGGACCGGCTGGCGCCGCTTCCTCCCCACCTGGCGCCTGCTCGTCGGCACCTTCCTGCTGCTCGTCCTGCTCATCGGCGGCGCCCTCGTCGCGGGCTACCTCCTGGTCGACATCCCGTCCGCCAACTCCGCGGCCATCGCCCAGTCCAACCTGTACCTCTACTCCGACGGCACCGAACTCGCCCGCGACGGCGAGATCGACCGGGTCAACGTCCCGCTCTCACAGGTCCCCCGCACCGTGCAGGAAGCCGTACTGGCCGCCGAAGACCGGGACTTCTACTCGGAACGCGCCGTCGACCCCAAAGCCATGGTCCGCGCCGCCTGGAACACGCTCTCCGGCAAGGGCAAGCAGTCCGGCTCGACCATCACCCAGCAGTACGTCAAGAACTACTACCTGGGCCAGGAACAGACGATCAAGCGCAAGGTCAAGGAGTTCTTCATCTCGATCAAACTCGGGCGCGAGAAATCGAAGCAGTACATCCTTGAGGGCTACCTCAACACCAGTTACTTCGGCCGCAACGCCTACGGCATCCAGGCCGCCGCCCAGGCCTACTACGGCAAGGACGCCGGCAAACTCACCACCGCCGAGGGCGCCTACCTCGCCACCCTCCTCAACTCCCCCAGCGCCTTCGACGTCGTCTCCCACCCGCAGAGCCGCGAACGCGCGCTCGCCCGCTGGAACTACGTACTCGACGGAATGGTCAAGAAGCAGTGGCTGACCGCCCCCGAGCGCGCCGCCACCACCTTCCCCGAACCCGGCAAAGTGCGCCCGGCCGCGGGCCTCTCCGGCCAGCGCGGCTACCTCGTCGAAGCCATCAAGGACTACATCACCGAACGCCAGATCCTCGACGAGACCACCCTCGCCGAAGGCGGCTACCGCATCACCACCACCATCGACAGGCGCCGCCAGAACGCCTTCGTCGAGGCCGTCAACGACAAGATGGCCGACAAACTCGACCCCGAGGCGCGCAAGGCCGACCGCTTCGTGCGGGCCGGAGGCGTTTCCATCGACCCGGCCACCGGCAAGGTCGTCGCCCTCTACGGAGGCATCGACTACACCAAGCAGTACGTCAACAACGCCACCCGGCACGACTACCAGGTGGCCTCCACCTTCAAACCGTTCGTCTTCGCGGCCGCCGTCGAGAACAACTCCCGCACCCAGGACGGCCGCCCGATCACCCCCCACACCCTCTACAACGGCGACAACAAACGCCGCGTCGTCGGCACCCGCACCCCGTACGCCCCCGAGAACGAAGGGCGCCAGTCGTACGGGGACATCACCGTCACCACCGCCACCGACCTCTCCGTCAACGCCGTCTTCGCCCAGATGGTCGTCGACGTCGGCACCGCCGAGGTCAAGGAAACCGCCATCGCCCTCGGCATCCCCGAGAACACCCCGAACTTCGTCGCGGGCCCCGCCATGGCGCTCGGCACCATGCAGGCCAGCGTCCTCGACATGACCCAGGCGTACGCGACCCTCGCCGACCACGGCCGCCACACCCCGTACACCTTTGTGGAAAAGATCAGCAAGGGCGGCGCGGACCTCCGCCTGCCCGACCGGACCCCGCGCCAGGCCGTCAGCCGCGAAGCCGCCGACACCACCACGTCCATGCTGGTCAGCGTCGTCGACAACGGCACCGGTACGGCGGCCCTGGCGGCGGGCCGCCCGGCCGCGGGCAAGACCGGCACCGGCGAACTCGACCGCTCGGCCTGGTTCGCCGCCTACACCCCGGACCTGGTCACCGTCGTCGCCATGATGGGCCAGGACCCCGACACCGGCACCCTGGAGTCCCTGTACGACGCGCTCGGCGAAGCCCGCATCGGAGGCGGCGGCTACCCGGCCCGGATCTGGGCCCAGTACACGAAGACGGCCCTCGAAGGCACCGACCCCGTCGACTTCGACCTGGAACTCCAGCCGGGCGCGGCCGCCTCCCCGCCACCGTTCACGCCGAACAACCCCGAACAGCCGCCGGGCAGCACCCCGCTCCCGCCGGTCCCGCCGTCCCCGCCGGGGCGCCCCCACCGCCCCGGCCGGCCGAGCCCGCCGGCGGAGGAGCAGGACCAGGAGGGCGAGACGGAAGGCGGCCAGGACCAGGGCGGGCAGACCACCGGAGGCGAGACCCCCGGGGGCGGCACCGACACGGGCACCACTGCCGGCAGGACCGGCGGCACCACGACCGGCACCAGCTCCGGGACGACGGCCGGCGCCCTCGGCGGCGCCACCGGAGGCGTCACCGGCGGCCGCCGCCCCCGCCCCCCGTCCGAGTACCTGGAGTGACCCCCGCACCGCCCGCACCGCCCGCACCCACCCCCGGCGACCCGGTCAGTGGCCGGCGGTGGCCTTCAGCCCGACCACGGCCACCAGCAACAGACAGATGAAGAAGATCCGGGCAACGAAGAAAGGGGCCGGTGACAGACGTCACCGACCCCTCTCCGCGCAGCTACAGCAGGTCGGGTCAGCGCAGGTCAGAGGTACAGCCCGGTGGAGTCCACGGACCCCTCCAGCCGCTCCGCGGCCACGGCGTGCAGGTCCCGCTCGCGCATCAGCACGTACGTCGCCCCCTGGACCTCGACCTCGGCCCGGTCCTCGGGGTCGTACAGCACCCGGTCACCCGGCTCCACACTGCGCACGTTCTGCCCGACCGCGACCACCTCTGCCCAGGCCAGCCGCTTGCCCACGGCAGCGGTCGCCGGGATCAGGATGCCGCCGCCCGAGCGCCGCTCGCCCTCGGGCGTATCGGACTTCACGAGCACACGGTCGTGCAACATGCGGATGGGCAGCTTGTCGTGGCTGGTGGTGTTGGTGTTCTCGCTCACGCTCCGAACCTACCCGCCCCCGCCGCGCCCCTACGCCGCAGGGTCATCAGCGCTTGCGCCGCGCCGACAGCACGATCAGCCCGACCAGACCCACCGCCACGAGCGCGACCGGCACGATCCGCTCGGGGCGCGGGGTGCCGTCCTCGTGCCGGAAGCCGTCCTTCACGTCCGTGACGAGGCGGTTCACGGCGACGACCGCCCGCCCGGCGGTGTGGTCGACCGTGGAGGCGACCCGCGCCTTCGCGTCCCCGACGATCGTCTTGGGGTGCATGCGCACCCCGATCTCGTCGAGCGTCTCGGCGAGCTGGTCACGGCGGCGGATGATGTCCGCCTCGATCTGTGCAGGGGTCCTGGCTTCCGACACCGCGCTGCCTCCGTCGTCGTGGGTGGTGGTCATGGGGGGCGTGTTCCGCCATGCACAGTCTGTCAGCTTAGTCTCGTGGCGTATCGATCCCCTCCCGAGGAGACCAGCGATGAGTGAGCGACTCCAGCCGGGCGACAGCGCCCCTGCCTTCACCCTGCCCGACGCGGACGGCAACGAGGTCTCGCTCGCCGACCACAAGGGCCGCAAGGTGATCGTGTACTTCTACCCCGCCGCACTGACGCCGGGCTGCACGAAGCAGGCCTGCGACTTCACGGACAACCTGGCCGTGCTGGCCCAGGCCGGCTACGAGGTCATCGGCGTCTCCCCGGACAAGCCGGAGAAGCTGGCGAAGTTCCGCGAACAGGAGCACCTGAAGGTCACCCTCGTCGGCGACCCGGAGAAGAAGGTCCTGGAGGCCTACGGGGCGTACGGCGAGAAGAAGCTGTACGGCAAGACGGTGACCGGGGTCATCCGCTCGACGGTCATCGTGGACGAGGAGGGCAAGGTCGAACGCGCCCTCTACAACGTCAAGGCGACGGGCCACGTAGCCAAGATCATCAAGGACCTCGGCATCTGACGGCACGGTCGACGGCGACTGGAGCGACGGCCGACGCGACAGCCTGCGACTGCCTGCCGTGCCCCAACTGCCATGTCATCACCAGCACCTGGCGGCGGGGCGGACGGCAGGCGGAGCCCGCACAGTAGACTGGGCGGGCACCAGCGCGTGCGCCCGTACTCCAACTGGCCAGAGAGAATGGCTTTAGGTGCCATGTGTTGTCGGTTCGAGTCCGACCGGGCGTACGGAAGAGGGCGGGGGGGGGGGGGGTTGGAGGTTGCCGTGG
>NZ_JBEZBN010000048.1:0-34011 GCF_040647115.1 Streptomyces sp. NPDC044571 | reverse complement strand
GCCTGCTGCCTTCGATCGAAGGCAGCAGGCGCTTCCCTTTGATCAGTCCACCAGCGCCCGGATGAACGGCACCAGCGCGCGGAAGGCCTTGCCGCGGTGGGAGATCGCGTTCTTCTCCGCCGGGGTCAGTTCCGCGCAGGTGCGGGTGTCGCCCTCCGGCTGGAGGATGGGGTCGTAGCCGAAGCCGCCCGTGCCGGTCGGGGTGTGGCGGAGGGTGCCGGGGAGGCGGCCCTCGACCACGCGTTCGGTGCCGTCCGGGAGGGCCAGGGCCGCCGCGCACGCGAAGTGGGCGCCGCGGTGGGCGTCGTCGATGTCGGAGAGCTGGGCCAGCAGGAGGTCCAGGTTCGCCTTGTCGTCGCCGTGGGTGCCGGCCCAGCGGGCCGAGAAGATGCCGGGGGCGCCGTTCAGGACGTCCACGCACAGGCCGGAGTCGTCGGCGATGGCCGGCAGGCCGGTGGCGCGGGCCAGGGCGTGGGCCTTGAGCAGGGCGTTCTCGGCGAAGGTGACGCCCGTTTCCTTGACGTCCGGGATCTCGGGGTACGCGTCCGCGCCGACCAGCTCGTACGGCAGGCCGGCGTCGGACAGGATGGCGCGGAGCTCGGAGACTTTGCCCGCGTTGCGGGTGGCGAGGATCAGGCGGCGGCTGCTGGTCATGGGGCCCATTATTCCGGCCTGTCCGTCGCACCCGGCGCTCAGCCCGGGGTGCAGACCTTCGACAGTTCCTTCGCCGCGTCGGCGACGGGCGTGATGTCGGGGGTGTTGTTGCCGCTGTCGATCGAGGTGCGGACGTTCTTGACGGCCGTGTTCATGGAGTCGATCGCCTTGCCGAGATCGGTGTTGTCCGTCTGGTCGCCGATCTTCTTGAGGTTCGCCTCGATCTGGTTCAGGGCGTTCTGGGCGTCCTGCGGGCTGTTGCCCGCGTTCGAGACCGCCTGCTGGAGGTCGTTGGCGCCGTCCGTGATCGCCACCGCCGTGTTCGCGCAGTCCATCGCCGTGGAGATCGCGTCGCAGGAGGTGAGGGCCGGGACGGTCAGGACGGCCGCCACGGCCACGGCGGCTATGCGGAGCTTCATTCGGGTCCCCCCAGAAGGTTTCGGGTACGTGGACGGGCGCACGGCTGTGACGCCGTGCGCCCGTGTCTGCGGAGACGCCGTGGCGCCCGCAGCGGTTGCTACAGCTGGAGCGCTCCGCGCTGGATGGCCTCCAGGTCGGCGCAGCCGCCGGCGGCCAGGTCGAGGAGGGCGTTGAGTTCCTTGCGGTCGAAGGGCTCCCCCTCGGCGGTGCCCTGGACCTCGACGAAGCGGCCGTCGCCGGTGCAGACCACGTTCATGTCGGTCTCGGCGCGGACGTCCTCCTCGTAGCAGAGGTCGAGGAGGGGGACGCCGTCGACGATGCCGACGCTGACGGCGGCGACGGTGCCGGTGAGCGGCTTGCGGCCGGCCTTGATGAGCTTCTTCTGCTGGCCCCAGGCGATGGCGTCGGCGAGGGCGACGTAGGCGCCGGTGATGGCGGCGGTGCGGGTGCCGCCGTCGGCCTGGAGGACGTCGCAGTCCAGGACGATGGTGTTCTCGCCGAGGGCCTTGTAGTCGATGACGGCGCGCAGGGAGCGGCCGATGAGGCGGGAGATCTCGTGGGTGCGGCCGCCGATCTTGCCGCGTACGGATTCGCGGTCGCCGCGGGTGTTGGTGGAGCGGGGGAGCATCGAGTACTCGGAGGTGACCCAGCCTTCGCCGCTGCCCTTGCGCCAGCGCGGGACGCCTTCGGTGAAGGAGGCGGTGCAGAAGACCTTGGTGTCGCCGAAGGCGATGAGGACGGAGCCCTCTGCGTGCTTGCTCCATCCGCGTTCGATGGTGACCGGGCGGAGCTGTTCGGGCGTGCGGCCGTCGATGCGAGACATGCTCCGAGCCTAGTCGGTGTGCGGGATCGCGCGGACGGGGGAACGCGAAGACCCCGGCCGGGTGCGGGTTTCCGGGACGGGGTCTGGGCGTGGGCCTGGTGGAGCCGGTGTGCTCAGGTCACATCATGTCTTCGATGTCGGCGGCGATCGGGTCGGCGTCGGTGCCGATGACGACCTGGACGGCGGTGCCCATCTTGACGACGCCGTGGGCGCCGGCGGCCTTCAGGGCGGCCTCGTCGACCAGGTCGGGGTTGACGACCTCGGTGCGCAGGCGGGTGATGCAGCCCTCGACCTCTTCGATGTTGTCGATGCCGCCGAGCCCTGCGACGATCTTCTCAGCCTTGGTGGCCATGTGTTTCTCCCTGAGTTCTCCGAGAACCGACCCGCCGGCGCGGTCCGCTTTGTCACGGTAGCCCACGGTTGGCCCATCTACACGAGCACGTGCGCGCCTTCTGCCGAATGATGACGATCAGCAGCAAGCTGCCTGCACAACTGGTCTACACCAGTGTGCCGCACGGGACGCAGCTGCCAAAACGGGCCGGTCAGGAGGACGCCGATGAGCGTGAGCAGCGCCGCCGCAGCACCACCCGAGCCGAGGTGGTGGAACGGCCTGTTCCAGGGGCTCCAGAAGATGGGGCGGAGTCTGCAGCTGCCGATCGCCGTCCTTCCGGCGGCGGGCATCCTGAACCGGCTCGGGCAGCCGGACGTGTTCGGCAAGGACGGCCTGGACTGGGCGGACGTGGCCAAGGTGATGGCGGGAGCCGGCGGTGCGCTGCTGGACGCGGACCTGGGGCTGCCTCTCTTGTTCTGCATCGGTGTCGCGATCGGCATGGCGAAGAAGGCGGACGGCTCGACCGCGTTGGCGGCGGTGGCGGGGTTCCTCGTCTACCGCGGGGTGCTGCACGCCTTCCCCGACGACTGTCCGCCCGGCACGAAGGACGTGGGGGGCGGTTGCATCACGCCGACGGACACCTTCGCGGGGTACACGTACCAGAACCCCGGGGTGTTCGGCGGGATCATCATGGGTCTGCTCGCGGCCTGGTTCTGGCAGCGCTTCCACCGGGTGAAGCTCGTCGACTGGCTGGGCTTCTTCAACGGGCGCCGGCTGGTGCCCATCATCATGTCGTTCGTCGCGATCGCGTTCGCCGTGGTGTGCCTGGGCATCTGGCCGCCGGTGGGTGCCGCGTTGGAGAGCTTCTCGGACTGGCTGGTGGGGCTGGGTGCCTGGGGTTCGGGCCTCTTCGGCCTGGCGAACCGTGCGCTGCTGGTGATCGGTCTCCACCAGTTCCTGAACGTGCCCGTGTGGTTCCAGTTCGGCAGCTACACGAAGCCGGACGGCACGGTGGTGCACGGCGACATCAACATGTTCCTGCAGGGCGACCCGGACGCGGGCCAGTTCCTGTCCGGCTTCTTCCCGATCATGATGTTCGCCCTCCCGGCGGCGGCGCTGGCGATCACGCACTGTGCGAAGCCGTTGCGCCGCAAGGAGGTCGGGGGGTTGATGCTGTCGGTGGGCCTGACGTCGTTCGTCACCGGCATCACGGAGCCGATCGAGTACTCGTTCCTCTTCGTGGCGCCGGCGCTGTACGCGATCCACGCGGTGCTGACCGGTGTGTCGATGGCGGTGACCTGGGGGCTGGGCGTGCACGACGGCTTCAGCTTCTCGGCGGGGTTCATCGACTACGTCATCAACTGGCGGCTGGCGACGAAGCCCTGGATGATCATTCCGATCGGCCTGTGCTTCGCGGTGGTGTACTACGCGGTCTTCCGCTTCGCGATCACGAAGTTCGACATCCCGACGCCGGGGCGGGAGTCGGACGAGGAGATCGCGGCGATGCAGGCGGACAACACCAAGGCGTAGCGGCGGGTCGTGCCCGCCCGGAGGCCGTCGAGGCCCTTGGATCGGTGATCCGGGGGCCCTTCGCCATGGACTGCCGGATGTGGTGTAGACCACAGGAAATCGAAGGTTCCTTATCTATCCCCGACCATGCTACAACTGGTCTACACCACCCATTGGTGTAGACCACGCACGAGCGGGGCACCTCTGTCCGAGCGCTCGCGTACCCCCGTTCCGAGACGCCGCCGATCCCCCGTTCCCCGGGCGCGCGCCTTGCCTTCTGGAGGAAGCTCATGTCCACAGCCACCGCTGCTGCGGAAAAGAAGAAGGGCGCGGGCGTGATGGCTGTCATGCAGCGCATCGGCCGGAGCCTCATGCTCCCTGTAGCGGTGCTCCCTGCCGCCGCGCTGCTCGTCCGCCTCGGCGACAAGGACATGCTCGGCGACCCGTCGCTGCCGGGCTTCCTCACCAAGATCGCCGGATACATGTCCGCCGGCGGCGGTGCGATCCTCGCGAACATGGCGCTGCTGTTCGCCGTCGGCATCGCGATCGGTTACGCCAAGAAGTCCGACGGCTCGACCGCTCTCGCCGCGGTCACCGGCTACCTGGTCTTCGCCAAGGTCCTCGCGACCTTCACCGACCCGAACCTGCCGAAGGTCGAGACGGTCGTCGACCACAAGGTCGCCCTCGTGGACGCTCCCGTCGACGCCAAGGTCCTCGGCGGTGTCGTCATGGGCATCGTGGTGGCCCTGATCTACCAGAAGTTCTACCGGACCAAGCTGCCCGAGTGGGCGGGCTTCTTCGGCGGCCGCCGGCTGGTCCCGATCCTGTCCGCCTTCGCGGGTCTGCTGATCGGCATCCTCTTCGGCCTGATCTGGCCGGTACTCGGTACGGGCCTGCACAACGTCGGCGAGTGGCTGGTCGGCTCCGGCGCGGTCGGCGCGGGCATCTTCGGCGTCGCCAACCGCGCTCTCATCCCGGTCGGCATGCACCACCTGCTGAACTCCTTCCCGTGGTTCCAGGCCGGCGAGTACAAGGGCAGCAGCGGTGACATCGCCCGCTTCCTGGCCGGCGACCCGAGCGCCGGCCAGTTCATGACCGGCTTCTTCCCGATCATGATGTTCGCCCTCCCGGCGGCCTGCCTCGCGATCGTCCACTGCGCCCGCCCCGAGCGGCGCAAGGTCGTCGGCGGCATGATGTTCTCCCTCGCGCTGACCTCCTTCGTCACCGGTGTGACCGAGCCGATCGAGTTCACGTTCATGTTCATCGCCCCGGTGCTGTACGCGCTCCACGCGGTGCTGACCGGTGTCTCGATGGCGCTGACCTGGGCGCTCGGCATGAAGGACGGCTTCGGCTTCTCCGCCGGCGCCATCGACTACATGCTGAACCTGGGCAAGGCCACCAACCCGCTGGGCCTGGCCGTCGTCGGCCTGTGCTTCGCCGCGGTCTACTACGTGGTCTTCCGCTTCGCGATCATCAAGTACAACCTGCCCACCCCGGGCCGCGAGTCCGACGAGGAGCTCGCCGAGCTGCTCAAGGCCGAGGCCAAGTAGGCCGGTAACCCGTACGGCACCTGCGCCCGTACGACGCGAAGCCCCCGCCTTCCCTTCCGGGAGGGCGGGGGCTTCGTCCGTTCGGGCTCGTTCGGGCTCGTGTGGGCCGGACCCGTGCGGGCTCAGACCTCGTACACCGCGCCCGCGTACGCGAGGTCGACCGGGCCGTCGTAGACCGCGCGGGCGTCGGCCAGGTTCTGCCGGGGGTCCGTCCACGGCGGGATGTGCGTGAGGACCAGCCGGCCGACCCGGCCGGTGCGGGCGAACTCCCCGGCCTCGCGACCGTTGAGGTGGAGGTCGGGGATGTCCTCCTTGCCGTGCGTGAAGGACGCCTCGCACAGGAACAGGTCCGTCTCCTCGGCCAGCAGTCCCAGTTCGGGGCAGACGCCGGTGTCCCCGGAGTACGTCAGGGAGCGGCCGCCGTGCCCGACGCGGATGCCGTACGCCTCCACCGGGTGGCTGACCCGCTCGGTGCGGACCTGGAACGGGCCGATTTCGAAGGTGCCGGGCTTGAGGGTGCGGAAGTCGAAGACCTCGCTCATCGAGCGCTCGTCGGGGACGTCGTCGTAGGCGGTGCTCAGCCGCCTCTCGGTGCCCTCCGGGCCGTAGACCGGGATGGCGGAGCAGCGGCCGCCCTCGTGCCGGTAGTAGCGGGCCACGAAGTACGCGCACATGTCGATGCAGTGGTCGGCGTGCAGGTGGCTCAGGAAGATCGCATCGAGGTCGTAGAGACCGATGTGGCGCTGCAGCTCGCCGAGGGCTCCGTTGCCCATGTCGAGGAGCAGTCGGAAGCCGTCGGCCTCGACGAGATAGCTCGAACAGGCCGATTCCGCGGACGGGAACGACCCCGAGCAGCCGACGACGGTGAGCTTCATGGAGCGTGAACCTCCAGGGACGGTCCGTGGACGGAATGCGGGCCGTGCGTGGGTCGAGCGTAAGGCGCGAAACGTCAGGTCGCTCCTCCGCGGCAGGCCGTTGTGGGGGGAATCACCTGTGCTGTCACCCGGGGGAGCGACAGGGGGCACGGGCGTGCCGGTGCACTGCCGTGCCGAGGGCTGCGGGCGAGGCTAACGTCGGAGCATGGACACGTCCTGGTGGCCCGCGGCGGCGGCGGTGGTCGCCGTGCTGCTGGTGGTGCTGGTCGCGGGGCGTCTGCCGGCTCTGCCCCGGCGTGCCCTGCCGCAGCACACCTCCGGTACGGAGCCGCAGCCGCGCCCGGGTGAGCTGTGGCGCCTGGCGGACGGGCGGCTGTGCCTGGTGCTGACGGTGGAGCCGGTCCGGGCGCACCGGGCGCGGGTGGCGTGGATCAGCGGGAAGTACGACGACCGGCGGCCCGGGGTGATCCCGCTGCCGCCGGGGACGGTGGGGGCGCAGGGCCGGCCCGGCTTCCTGGAGGCGGACCGTCCGGAGCAGGTGTGGGTGTGGGAGTTCCGCAGCCGGCTGGGGACGCTGGATCCCGCGGTGTGGGACGAGGTCAAGGGACTCGGAGGTGGCGGCTGATGGCGGGCGCGGTGCGGGTGCGGCGGGTCTACGATCCGGCGGAGCCGGAGGCGGACGGTGTACGGGTCCTGGTGGACCGGCTGTGGCCGCGGGGCCTGGCGAAGGCGCGGGCACAGGTGGACGACTGGCCGAAGGTGCTGACCCCGTCGGGGGAGCTGCGCACGTGGTTCCATGCGGGCGGTTCGGCCGAGGAGTTCCGGCGGCGGTACGAGGCGGAGCTCGCGGAGCCGGAGGCAGCGGCCGAACTGTCCCGGTTGCGGGAGCTGGCGTCGAAGGGCCCGGTCACGCTGCTGACCGCGGTCCGCGATCCCGGGTCGAGCCACGCCGCGATCCTGGCGGAGCTGCTGTCCCCGTGACGGCCGCCTGAGGGCCTCCGGTCCCGGCCTCCGGTTCGCGTCGGCCGGGCGCCGGGGGCTCCAGGGGTGTCTCGTCGATCGCGCCGCGAGCCCGGCCCGATCGGCAGGCCACCCCTAGGCCCAGAGCTGGCCCTGGAGGGTTTCGATGGCCTCTTCCGTCGTCTTCGCCGTGTAGACGCCGGTCGAGAGGTACTTCCAGCCGCCGTCTGCCACGACGAAGACGATGTCCGCCGACTCGCCCGCGGCGACCGCCTTGCGGCCCACGCTGATCGCCGCGTGCAGGGCAGCTCCGGTGGAGACGCCCGCGAAGATGCCTTCCTGCTGGAGGAGTTCGCGGGTGCGGGTGACCGCGTCGGCGGAGCCGACCGAGAAGCGGGTCGTCAGGACCGAGGCGTCGTACAGCTCGGGGACGAAGCCCTCGTCGAGGTTGCGCAGGCCGTACACGAGGTCGTCGTAGCGGGGCTCGGCGGCGACGATCCTGACGCCTTCGACGTGCTCGCGCAGGTACCGGCCGACACCCATCAGGGTGCCCGTCGTGCCGAGCCCGGCCACGAAGTGGGTGATCGAGGGGAGGTCCCGCAGGATCTCCGGGCCCGTGGTGGCGTAGTGGGCGCCCGCGTTGTCCGGATTGCCGTACTGGTAGAGCATCACCCAGTCGGGATGCTCGGCCGCCAGTTCCTTGGCCACCCGGACGGCGGTGTTCGAGCCGCCCGCCGCCGGCGACGAGATGATCTCGGCTCCCCACATGGCGAGAAGGTCGCGGCGCTCCTGGCTCGTGTTCTCCGGCATGACGCACACGATCCGGTAGCCCTTGAGCTTCGCGGCCATCGCCAGGGAGATGCCGGTGTTGCCCGAGGTGGGTTCCAGGATGGTGCAACCGGGGTGGAGCCGGCCGTCCTTCTCGGCCTGCTCGACCATGTGGAGCGCGGGGCGGTCCTTGATCGAGCCGGTCGGGTTCCGGTCCTCCAGCTTGGCCCAGATCCGGACGTCCTCCGAGGGGGACAGCCTGGGCAGCCGGACGAGCGGCGTGTTGCCGACCGCGGCCAGCGGGGAGTCGTAGCGCATCAGACGGAGCCGCCGGCGACGGCCGGGAGGATGGTGACGCTGTCGCCGTCCTTGACCGCGGTGGAGATGCCGTCGAGGAAGCGGACGTCCTCGTCGTTGAGGTAGACGTTCACGAAGCGGCGCAGCTTGCCGCCGTCCACGATGCGCTCCTCGATGCCCTTGTGGCGCTTCTCCAGGTCGGCGAAGAGCTCGGACAGCGTGGCGCCCTCACCGGTCACGGCCTTCTCGCCGTCGGTGTAGGTGCGGAGGATGGTGGGGATGCGGACCTCGATGGCCATGGCAGCAGGCTCCAGTCGTGTCGTGACGAAAGTGTGGGGGCGCGGCGCAGGGCCCCCCGCGCGAGGGGCTGTGGGTGCTCAGGCGGCAGGACAGATACTGCTGGCGAGGCGGCACAGGTCGACGTGCAGCCGCGCCACGAGCAGCAGCCTGCCGGGCGTCTCGATGCTCACGTCGTGGGGAACCATGCGGTCATGTTAACGATTCCCGGCCCCCGGTTTGGAGTGTGATCCCGCATCGTGGACGTCTCACGCTCACATCGTGGTCAGTAGGCCTCGACGACCTGCACTTCTTCCTCGGTGATGACGCCTTCGACGATCCGGTACGAGCGGAACTGGAACTCGCCGAGGCCGTCGGTGTCGGCCGTCGAGACGAGTACGTAGTGCGCGCCGGGCTCGTTGGCGTAGGTGACGTCGGTGCGCGAGGGGTAGGCCTCGGTCGCGGTGTGGGAGTGGTAGACGATCACCGGGTCCTCGTCGCGGTCGTCGAGCTCCCGGTAGAGCTTCAGCAGATCCTTCGAGTCGAACTCGTAGAACGTGGGCGAGCGGGCCGAGTTGAGCATCGGGATGAACCGCTCGGGGCGGTCGGTGCCCGCCGGGCCGGCCACGACGCCGCACGCCTCGTCGGGGTGGTCCTGGCGGGCGTGCTCGACGATCCGGTCGTACAGGTCCTTGGTGAGGGTCAGCATGAGCGACAGGATAAGCAGACGGGCCCTCCCGTACCGAGGTGTGGTACGGAAGGGCCCATATCGTGGACACGAGCCCTGTGGAGCAGGCGTCGTGAGACCTGGTCAGGAGGCCTTGTTGAAGGCGGCTCCGGCCGGGTTGCGGCGCTTGAGCACCAGGTAGGAGACGCCCAGGATCAAGCCCCACAGGGGGGCGCAGTAGAGCGAGACGCGCGAGTCGGCGTCGATGCCCATCATCACGATGACCACGGCGATGAAGGCCAGCGAGAGCCAGCTCGTCCACGGCGACCCGGGGGTCTTGAACGGGGAGGCGGGCAGCTCTCCGCGGTTCACCTGGGCGCGGTAGCGGATCTGGCAGACCAGGATCATGATCCAGGCCCACATGCCGGAGATGGTGGCGAAGGAGACGACGTAGTCGAAGGCCTTGCCCGGCGCGACGTAGTTGATCCAGACGCCCACCAGCATCAGGCCGGCGGAGAAGGTGGTGCCGACGAGCGGGGTGCCGCTCTTGGTGAGCTTGGTGAAGACCTTCGGGCCCTGGCCGTTGAGCGCGAGGTCGCGCAGCATGCGGCCGGTGGAGTACATGCCGGAGTTGCAGGAGGACAGGGCGGCGGTCAGCACGACGAAGTTGACGATCGCGGCGCCGAGGCCGAGGCCCATCTTCTCGAAGGCGAGCACGAAGGGGCTCTCGCCGGCCTTGAAGTTCGACCACGGGATGACCGACATGATCATGATGAGGGCGCCGACGTAGAAGACGGCGATGCGCCACGGCACGGTGTTGATGGCCTTGGGCAGGGTCTTCTCGGGGTCCTTGGACTCGCCGGCGGTGACGCCGACGAGCTCGACCGCGAGGAAGGCGAACACCACGATCTGGAGCGTCATCAGCGTCTCGCCGATGCCGTTCGGGAAGAAGCCGCGGTCGTTCCACAGGTTGGAGAACGAGGCGCCGCCGGCGGCGTCGGAGAAGCCGATGGTCAGGACGCCGACGCAGATCAGGATCATGCCGACGATGGCGGTGACCTTGACCATGGAGAACCAGAACTCCAGCTCGCCGAAGAGCTTCACGGAGATCAGGTTGGCGGCGTAGAGGATGACCGTGAAGATCAGCGCGTAGGCCCACTGCGGGAAGCTGTCGTGGGTCCAGTACGACATGTACTTGGCGGCGGCGGTGACCTCGGTGATGCCGGTGACCACCCAGAAGAGCCAGTAGGTCCAGCCGGTGGCGTACCCCCAGAAGGGGCCGAGGAACTGGCGGGCGTAGTCCGAGAAGGAGCCCGAGACCGGGCGGTACATCAGCAGCTCGCCCAGGGCGCGCATGATGAAGAAGATGACCAGGCCCGCGATGGCGTAGGCCAGGATCAGGCTCGGTCCGGCCTTGGAGATCGCCTTGCCGGCGCCCAGGAAGAGACCGGTGCCGATGGCTCCGCCGATCGCGATCATCTGGATCTGGCGGGCGCCGAGTGCGCGGTGGTAACCCTCGCCGCCCTCGGCCGGTGCGCCCTCGCCGGGCGTCCTGTCGTGCTGCTCGACCTGCACAGAGGTCATGTCTTGGTGCGCCTTTCTCCACGCCGACCCGCGCCTTGACTGGCTGCGGATCGGGTCCTCGATCCCCCCGGATACGGATGGAGTTGCACCCGGCGGTCAGCCGGTTCAAGCGGGCCGGGGGACATGGGTGGCGCCCCGTCGGCGGTCGTGAAGATTTATCACGGCCCTACGGGTGATCGACGGGTTGAAATGTGACGCAGGACACCAGGAATCCAGGACAAAGGTGCTGAAACAGATCAGATCACCGCATGGCGGTGATCTGATCGTTATCCGGATTTGAGCGTCCGCTGAGCGAACGGAGCGCGGGTGGTACGCGACCGATGGTCGCCTCTGAGCTTTTCCTGAGGTTTCGGGCGGCTCTCAGAGGGTTTCGATGAGCGTCTCCTGGAGCCCGCCGAGCCAGAGGTAGGCCATCACCATCGGCTTGCGCGGATCGTCGTCCGGCAGCCGGAAGAGCATCGCGCTCTCGTCGTCCTCGGTGATCTCCAGGCGGGCCGCGATGGTCAGCCGCAGGTCGTTGAGGGCGCCCAGCCAGCGCAGCGGCAGCTCCCCGGTCAGCTCCAGCACGGCCGTCTCGTCCTCGCCCGGCGCGAGCCCGTCCAGGCTGCGCACGACGGCCAGCGCGTCCTCCCGCTTGCGGGTGCGCAGGTCGTTCTCGGTGAACCGGCGGAACTCCGCCGAGCGCGCGGCGAGCTCGGCCGGGTCCACGCCTTGGTCCTCGGGGCCGGGGCCGCCGTAGGCGTCGGGAAAGAGCCGGGCCAGCGCCGGATCGGCCGGCCGCTCGGTGGGCCCGTCGCTGCCCTCGGCGAACAGCACGGCCAGCGGGTCCGCATCCGCGTCGGGCTCGGGCGCGCCCGGCCCGATGAGCTCCAGCAGCTGCACGGCCAGGGAGCGCAGGATGGAGATCTCGATCTCGTCCAGCGTGATGACGGCGCCGCCGCCCTTCAATGCCTCGAACATGCCGGCGGAGCGCCCCATCAGATGCGGTCCTGGGAGAGGGTTGCCCACAGGCCGTAGCCGTGCATGGCCTGCACGTCGCGCTCCATTTCCTCGCGGGTGCCGCTGGAGACGACCGCCCGCCCCTTGTGGTGGACGTCGAGCATCAGCTTGTGCGCCTTGTCCTTCGAATAGCCGAAGTACGCCTGGAACACGTACGTCACGTAGCTCATGAGGTTGACCGGGTCGTTGTGCACGAGGGTCACCCAGGGGACGTCGGGCTCGGGGACCGCAGCGGCTTCTTCTGCCGACTCGGTGCGTTCGATCTCAATGGGAGCAACACTCACTCGTCCCATGCTGCCACTGTGACGGGCCCGTCGCACAAACGACCCCGACATCTCGTCACTCTGACGAAATGTGCGCTAGCATCCGTGTCATGAACCCTGCGGACCTGGGCCTGCCGGTGGACGTGCCGTCGACAGCGCTCTTCACGGATCATTACGAGCTCACGATGCTGCAGGCCGCCCTGGCGAACGGCACCGCCGACCGCCGCTCGGTCTTCGAGGTCTTCACCCGGCGGCTGCCCGAGGGCCGGCGCTACGGGGTGGTGGGCGGCACCGGACGCGTCCTGGACGCGGTGGAGAACTTCCGCTTCGACGGCGCCGTGCTGGAGTTCCTGCGCGAGCGTGCCGTCGTCGACATGCGGACCCTGGACTGGCTGGCCTCCTACCGCTTCTCCGGCGACATCTGGGGCTACCCGGAGGGGGAGGTCTACTTCCCCGGCTCCCCCGTCCTGCGCGTCGAGGGCAGCTTCGCCGAGTGCGTGCTGCTGGAGACGGTGGTCCTGTCGATCCTGAACCACGACTCCGCGATCGCCGCCGCCGCCTCCCGCATGGCCTCCGCGGCCGGCGGGCGGCCGCTGATCGAGATGGGGGCGCGGCGCACGCACGAGCTGGCGGCCGTGGCGGCCTCGCGGGCCGCGTACGTCGGCGGATTCGCCTCGACCTCGGACCTGGCGGCGGGCTTCCGGTACGGGATCCCGACGGTCGGCACCTCCGCCCACGCCTTCACCCTGCTGCACGACAGCGAGCGCGACGCCTTCACGGCGCAGGTGACCTCGCTGGGCGGAGGGACCACGCTGCTGGTGGACACCTACGACGTCGCCGAGGCGGTACGGACCGCCGTGGAGGTGGCCGGGCCGGGACTGGGAGCGGTGCGGATCGACTCCGGGGACCTGCTGCTGGTCGCGCACCGGGTGCGGCAGCAGCTGGACGAGCTGGGCGCCACCGGGACGCGGATCGTGGTGACCTCGGACCTGGACGAGTACGCCATCGCCTCGCTGGCGGCGGCTCCGGTGGACGCGTACGGCGTCGGCACGCAGCTGGTCACCGGCAGCGGGCACCCGACCTGCTCCATGGTCTACAAGCTGGTGGCCCGGGCGCAGTCCGCCGACCCGAAGGCGCCGCTGGTGCCGGTGGCGAAGAAGGCCGGCGGCGGGAAGACCTCCGTCGGCGGCCGCAAGTGGGCGGCCCGGCGGGTGGACGCCGAGGGCGTGGCGGAGGCCGAGGTCGTCGGGACCGGGCCGGTCCCCGCCGCCCTGGCGGACCGGCAGCTGCTGGTCGAGCTGGTCAAGGCCGGCGAGGTCGTCGCCCGCGAGCCGCTGGAGGCCGCGCGGGAACGCCACCGCGAGGCCCGCGCCGGCCTCCCCCTGTCGGCGACACAGCTCTCGCGGGGCGAGGCCGTGATCCCGACCGAGTACGCGTAGCGCGGCCCGGGCGGGGGGAAGAGCCTCCCGCAGGGCCCGCCGCAGCACACCACCGAGCCGAAGGGCACCCGAAATGCACCGCGCACTGATCGTCGTCGACGTACAGAACGACTTCTGCGAAGGCGGCAGCCTGGCGGTCACCGGCGGGGCCGATGTCGCCGCCGCCATCACCGAGCTGATCGGGCAGGCCACCCCCGGGTACCGCCACGTCGTGGCCACCCGCGACCACCACGTCGACCCGGGCCCGCACTTCGCGAGGCCGCCGGCCGAGCCGGACTACCGGGAGTCCTGGCCCGTCCACTGCGTCGCCGGCACCGAGGGCGTGGGGTTCCACCCGAACTTCGCGCCCGCCGTGGCCTCCGGCGCCGTTGCCGCCGTCTTCGACAAGGGGGCGTACGAGGCCGCGTACAGCGGGTTCGAGGGCGCCGACGAGAACGGCACCGGGCTGGCGCAGTGGCTGCGCGAGCGGCACGTCAGCGAGGTCGACGTCGTCGGGATCGCCACGGACTACTGCGTCCGGGCCACCGCGCTCGACGCCGCCCGCGCCGGTTTCGCCACGCGGGTGCTGCTGAACCTGACGGCGGGCGTGGCCCCGGACAGCACCGAGCGGGCCGTGGAGGACCTGCGGACGGCCGGCGTGGCCGTGGTCGGCGGCCCCGCCCGCTGAGGCCCGTCCGGGCCGCCAGGGCCCCCTCAGGTGCCCAGCAGGGCGCGGATCGGGTGCCAGAGCTCCTGGGCCCGGTCCGGGGCGCCCCGCCAGAGCAGGCCGTCCGGGTGGTGCAGGACGGCCGTGACCTCGTCCGGGGTCGGGGGCTGCGCGTTGCCCCGCAGGTACACCGCCCGCATGCCGTGGTTCCGCAGCCTGGTCAGGGCGCGGGCCCGGTTCGCGGCGTGGACGAGCACGCGGACGTTCCCGTTCTCCCCGGACGGCCTGGGCAGCGTGAGCGCGACCACCACGCTGCCGCCTGGCAGTCTGACGAAACCTCCACCGGGCATGATCTTCAGCTCCCCCGTCAATAAGAAACTCAGCTCACGCATCTAAACGCGATCGGCCGCCGCCCGCTAGAGGGCGACGGCCGATCATGCTTTGACCTGCGGTTTTACAAGTTACTTCGCGGCCGGGCCGACCTCGACCGTCATCTGGAGGCCGTCGTAGGTCTCCTTGGCGATCTTGATCTTGGTGTTGGTGTCAGTGACCTTCACCGAGCCGGTCGGGTTCTCGTCGTAGTAGTACTTGCCCTTGTGGTCGTCGAAGACCAGGTTCGCGGGCTTCGGCTTGAGGAAGAGCTCCTCGCCGTTCTTGTGCAGGGTGAACGCATCCGTCGAGTACGCGCTGAACGGCGCGTCGTACGGCTGGATCTTGTTCCGCAGCAGGGTGCCGTCGGCCCACTTCATGGGCTTGGCGTTGGCGTCGATCGGAAGGATCAGACCGGCGCCCGGGTGCTGGCTGACGTTGTTGTCCTTCTGGGACTTGTCCCAGAGCCAGATCAGCAGGCCGTCCTGGTACGGGTAGTGCTCGACCCAGTTCGGCTTGGAGTTGGCGAAGCCGAAGTTGTACGGGCCGACCTTGAGGGTGGAGTCGTACGACACGTAGCGGCGGTTCTCCGCGATGTAGTACTGCTCGTACTCCTTGGTGAAGCCGGCGCCGATGCGCGAGAAGCCCTTGCCGGTCCAGCCGTTGTCGCCGTTCTCGGCGCCGTCGGTGAACAGGGTCTGGCCGTCCGCGGTGATCGAGAGGGCGTCGGCGGTGAAGCCCTTGCCGCCCGCGCCGCCGTCCGTCTGGTAGCGGAAGCGGAGGTCGACCTTCTTGCCCGCGTAGGCGTCGAGCGGGAACTTCAGGTCCTGCCAGCCGCCGGAGACGTCGGTCAGACCGGCGTTGCCCGCGGCGTCGGCCGGGATGGCCTTGCCGTTGGCGGTGCCGTTCAGGACGGTCCAGGTGGCGCCGCCGTCGGTGGACACCTCGGTGTAGAGGTAGTCGTAGTCCTTCTCGATGTCCCACCAGCCCTTGAGGGAGAGGGCGGCGGAGGACTTGCCGGTCAGGTCGACCGAGCGGGTCAGGGTGTTCTTGAGGTCGTCACCCATGTTGCTCCACCACTGGGTGGAACCCTCGGCGGGAGCGACGACGTCGGTCTTGACCTGCTTCTTGGGCAGCTCGACGAGCAGCGCCTGCTTGTCCTTGGTGTTGTACTCCGAGACGCCCAGCTTGTGGGTGGACTTCGTCGCGGCCTTCGCCGTGTCGTAGTTCAGCCAGCCCAGCTGCAGCTTGTCCCAGGCGGTCATGTCGCCCGGGAGGTTGCCTATGGACTCCTTGCCGTCGCCGAGCCAGGAGCCGGCCGACATCAGGGACCAGAAGCCGACGGAGTTCTCGGCGCCGCCGGAGGTGTCGTAGAGGTCCGGCAGACCGAGGTCGTGGCCGTACTCGTGGGCGAAGACGCCGAGGCCGCCGTTCTCGGGCTGCATCGTGTAGTCACCGACCCAGAGGCCGGTGTCGCCGATCTGCGTGCCGCCGGCCTTGTTGTTCTCCGGGCCGGTCTTGCCCGCGTTGGTGCCGTAGGCGTACCAGCGGTGCGCCCACAGCGCGTCGTGGCCCTGCACGCCGCCGCCGGCCGACTCGTCCTCGCCCGCGTGGACGATCTGGAAGTGGTCGATGTAGCCGTCGGGCTCGTTGAAGTTGCCGTCGCCGTCGAAGTCGTTGCGGTCCCACTGGTCGTACTGCGCCAGCTGGGCCTTGATCTGGGCGTCGGTCTTGCCGGCCTTCTTCTGCGCGTCGACCCAGGCGTTGACGCCGTCGCGGACGGTGTCCCAGACGTTGGCGCAGTTGGTCTGACCGCAGTAGTTCGAGCCGTAACGGGCCTCGTTGTACGGGACCTTGACCCAGTCGGCGACCTCGCCGTCGACGGAGTAGCGACCCGAGGAGGTCTTCTCGTAGTAGGTCTTCAGCGAGTTCTTGCCCTGGCCGGTACCGAAGTACAGGTCCTGGAAGTACTCGCGGCTGAAGTCCTTGCGCCAAGCGGTGCTGTTGTTCGTGGAGCGGTCCGGCTGGGCGATCTGGTTGTGCGCGGGGCCGGGGGCGCCGCCGTACTTCGGCACCGCCGGCTTCGGGCCGTCGGGGCCGTCCGGGTCGAACATGGTCGTGTTGTCGACCTGGTCGCCGAAGTCGACGAGGATCGTGAAGATCTTGTCGGTCTTCTCGCGGCCCAGCTCGACGTACTTGTTGTCGTCGAGCTTGACGACCTTCGAGGCACCCCGCTGCTCGACCTGCTTCTTGCCCTTCAGCACCTGGTCAAGGGCAGCCTCGCGCGCCTGCGCCTGCTGCTTGCTGAACGGACCGTCGAGGTTGTGCGGGACCTGCTCCTTGGCGGGAGCGGTCGGGTCCTGGCGGTCCGCGGCCGGCGCGCCGCCCCAGCTGGTGTCGGCCTGGGCCGCGGTGAAGAAGGCGCCGGAGGCCGCGGTGGCGGCCAGGGTCACGCCGATGGCTGCGGCACGCAGCGCTCGTCGGCGACTGGAAATGCTGGTCACTTGATGTCGTTCCCCTCCCGCGGCCGCGACACAGGTCGGAACATCTCCGTAGGAGTGGGGGGTTCCGCGCGGCGCGCGTCTCAAGTGACGACATTTGACCGGAGAGTCGAGAGAAAAGACAGACCTTGACTTGTTCCTTACAACTGCACTATGCGGTCAGGTGGTTCCGCTATCCGGACGTTCTCCTGCCATATGGGACGAAGGGAACTTCCCGCCCCTCGTACCGTGGTGGAGCGTGACCCCGTGCGCCCCCCGTGCACCGGCACCGTGGGTTAGGTCACGCTTACTGCCGGTTCCGCCCGGGAATCTCCCGTCCTAGAGTCTCTTGACTGGCCCTCCCGCCTTGAGGACGGATACCGCCATGCCGCGTCCGACTGCCGCACAGCTCGTGTACGGGTCCGCCACGGTCGTCGTGTCGACCATCGCCATGCTGCTGCTCTCGCAGACGAGTTCGGGCATCGGGGTCGCGGTGATCTGTGTGGCCGCGCTGGCCCTCGGTCTGCTCATCGCCGTCAGCGGGGCGATCCCCGCGCGGCGCCCGCGCCCCGCTCCCGCCCCCGTCCCCGCCGCCGCGGCCGCCGCCACGGCCGCCGGCACTGCCGCCGAGGGGGAAGAGGCGGCGGAGGCGGGGGCTCCCACGCCGGCGGCCGCCCGGGTGCCCGAACCCCGGACGGCCGCCGCCGAACAGCCGGTGCACCACTGAGCCGTACGCCCGCCCGGCCCGGGGTGCGCCGCGCTACACCACCTTGACCACCACGGTCTTGCCCACCTTGTCGTGCAGGGCCTGCTTGTACGGCTTGTCGACGAGCATCGAGACGATCAGCGCGAGCGGCCACAGGCAGAAGCAGCAGATCAGCGTCGGCAGCCAGAGCACCGCGGCGCGGGCCAGGGAGGCGCCCGACGGCGGGACGCTGCCGTCGTTGAGCATGGCGGTGCGCAGGCCCAGCGCCTTCTTGCCGATGGTCTGCCCGCTCCTGTGGGTGAACCACCAGTCGTAGCCGACGTACACGGCGATCGAGATCAGGGTCATGGCCAGGCCGCTGCCGCTGTAGGACTTGGTGATGACCTCGCTGACGTCCTCGCCCTTGTTCGTCTCGACGACGTAGCGGTTGGTGCCGAAGGCCAGCTGGATCAGGGCCAGCGGAACGGCCACGATGATGACGTCGATGAGGCGGGCGCCGAGCCGCTTGCCGAAGTCGGCGAGCGGGGGCATCCCGGCGAGCGGGTCGGGCATGCCGTAGCCGCCACCGCCGTACCCGCCTCCCCCGCCGTTGTACGGGCCGCCGGGCGGCGGGGGCGGTGGGGGCGGGTACCCGCCTCCTCCGCCCCCGTAGGGGCCTCCCCCGCCGCCGTAGGGGCCTCCGGGGGGCGGCGGCCCGCCCGAGGTCGGCGGCTCCGTGGGCTTCTTGAGGAACGGGTCGTCCTCGGGGCGCTCGGCCGGCGGCGGCTGATCGGTACTCATGCCCCGAGTCGACCCCGCCTCCTGACGGCCCGCAACGGGACGGAGTCCGTTAGGGGTATCCACCCCCCGGACGGCGCCCAGGGCGGCACCGGGGGGCCTGTCGGGGGGCCGGACGCCGCGGGCCCTGGCGGCCCTGCCGTAGGGGCTAGCGGGAGACGTACGTCCCGGCCGCGCGGTCGTGCCAGCCGCGGCGGCGGGGCCGGTCGCCGAGACACCACAGGCAGCCGAGGAACCCGAAGAGGGCGAACACCAGCCAGCGGCTCAGGGCCGCGCCGAAGCCCGGGGGGCGGAAGGTCGAGGCGGCCAGGACCCGGATGCCGAGGAGCTTCTTGCCGGGGGTACGGCCCCAGCGGGCGGTGGGCAGGACCTCGTAGAACACCCCGAAGAGGAGGACGGCGCCGAGGACGAGGCCGAGGTGGCCCGCGACGGTCCCGTCGAACAGCCAGACGGTGGTGGTGCGGCCGGTGCTCCGGGCGGCGTCCACCTTGGCCTGGAGGTGTGCGGTCGCGGCGGGGACCAGGGGCTGGGCGGTGGCCGCGGCGACCGCGGCGAGGACGAGGGAGTCCAGCGCACGGGCCACGGCCCGGCGCGGCAGCCCGGCCGGCCGCACGGCCCGCTCCGCCATCTGCTCGAACACGTCCCGCCCGGTGGGCCGCAGCCGGGCGGGGGCGGAGCCGTCCGCATCCGGCCGGTCCGCATCCGCCCGGCCGGCGGACGGCTCGGCCCGGAGCGAGCCGCCCCCGGCGGAGCCCTGCCGAGGCGTCCAGGGGACGGCACCCCGCGGCGCAGACTCACCGTCCCGGGCGTCCCGTTCGCCGCCGCGTACGGGACGCCGGTCGCCGCCTGCCTCCGGGCCGGGCCGCCCCGGCGCGGGCTGCTCGGGCGTCCAGACGCCCGTGCCCCGAAGGCCACCGGGGGCCGGCTCCGCCGCCCGCACCTCCGCGCGGGCCGCCTGCCGGACGCCGGCGGCGTCCGGGGCGGGGCGGTCCGGAGTGGACGGCCACCGGGGTTCGTCCGACGTGGCACGGCTCGGCGCGGGCTGCTCGGACGGCGACCAGGGGTCGGGCTCCGCATGCTGCGGGCGGCGGGGCGCCGGCTGGGCCTCGGGCCAGGACGAGGTGAGGCCGGAGTCGGAGCCGCCGCCCGGGGCGGAGGGCCAGTCCGGGGGCTCGGCGGCGGGGGACCGTGCCGACAGGATGCCCACACCCTCGGCTGAGCCGCGCCCTGCCGCGGCCCCGGCCCCGGCCCCGGCTCGGGCGAAGGACACCCCCGGCCCCCGCTCCGCCGCCGGCGGCGCGGGCTCCGGCTCCGGCGCGGCCTCCGGCTCAGGCTCTGCCTCCGGCTCCGCGCGGTGGCCCCAGGACACCCGGTCGTCGCGGGGCCCGCCGAAGCCGGCCTGCTGGGCGGGATCGGCCTGCCACGCGGCCGCCGGCGCCCGCTCGGCCACCACGTCGGTCGTGCCCGTCCGGTCCAGGAACACCGGCCCCGTCTCGTCGGCGGGGGTGGCGGGGCGGCTCGTACCCGGGACCCAGGACAGGCCGTTCCAGTACCGGACGTACCCGGGGATGGACGGATCGGGGTAGTAGCCCTCGCGGGCCGCGTGCTCGCCGTCACCTGGGGAGGGCGTCAATGTCCCCAACTCCGATCGTGGCTTGAGGCTTGTGCAGGGGGAGGACCATAGCCAAGAACCGCCCCCCGACCGGTCCGGTAACGGGAGAATCCAAGCCTTCGAGCGAACCTGCCCCCGTGCGGCTCTTTTCGGTCAGTCGACAGAATCCGGCCAATCCCCGATGGGATGCCCGAAGTCGCGTCATACCCGGGCACTTCGGCGCTCTCTGCGGGTGTGGGGCCCGAACCGGCCCCGCACCCGGCACCCCTGCATTCCTGCATCCCTGCAGCCCGAACCGAGAAGAGGCCGCCATGCACCAGCACCCCGTCATCGAGCGCGAACTGGAACTCAAGCTGGTCCTGTCCCCCGAGCGCAGCATCGCCGTCCCCGCCCGCCTGGTGTACCTGGCCGACGACCCGTACGCCGTTCACATCACCTTCCACGCCGGCTCCAGCACGCCGGTCAGCTGGACTTTCGCCCGCGAGCTGCTGGTCGAGGGGGTGTTCCGCCCGTGCGGCCACGGCGACGTCCGGATCTGGCCCACGAAGGTGGACGACAAGGCGGTGTTGTGCATGGCGCTGAGCTCCCCGGACGGCGACGCCCTGCTGGAGGCCCCGGGGCCCGCCGTCTCGGCCTGGCTGGAGCGCACCCTGCGCGCCGTCCCGCCCGGCAGCGAGGCGGAGCGGCTGGGCCTGGACGAGGCGCTGGCCGAGCTGCTCGCCCCGACTCCGGCCGACGACCTGTGGATGCGTGACCCCTGGCCGTCGGACGAGTCGGCGGACGGCGAGCTGTGATGCCGGGCGGGCGGAGCCCCGTACCGCGGCCGCGGCGGCGTGGGGCGTCAGTAGAGCTTGCCGGGGTTGAGCAGGCCGAGCGGATCGAAGGCCTGCTTGACCGCGCGCTGCATCTCCAGGCCCACGGGGCCCAGTTCGCGGGCGAGCCATTCCTTCTTCAGGACGCCGACGCCGTGCTCGCCGGTGATGGTCCCGCCGAGCTCCAGTCCCAGTTCCATGATCGCGTCGAAGGAGGCGCGGGCCCGCCGCGTCTCGTCCGCGTCGGCCGGGTCGAAGCAGACCACCGGGTGGGTGTTGCCGTCGCCCGCGTGCGCGCAGACCCCGATCAGCAGGTCGTGCGTGCGGGCGATGGCGGCCGTCCCGTCCAGCATCTCGGCGAGCCGCGAACGCGGTACGCACACGTCGTCGATCATCGTCGCGGGCCGCAGGGCCTCCAGGGCGGTCAGCGACATCCGGCGGGCCCGCAGCAGCAGTTCGGACTCAGCGCGGTCCTCGGCGGGGACGACGGCGGTGGCTCCGGCGGCCGTGCACAGCCGCGCGACGGCGGCCAGGTCGCCGGGGGCCTGCGGGGTGTCGAAGGCGGCCAGCAGCAGGGCCTCGGTGGTCTCGGGCAGCCCCATCCGGCCGAGGGCGTTGACGGCCCGGACGGTCGTACGGTCCATCAGTTCGAGCAGCGAGGGCACCAGGCCCGCCTCCATGACGGCGCAGACGGCCGCGCAGGCGGCCGCGGCGGAGGGGAACTCGGCGGCCAGCGCGAGCTGCGGGAGCGGCGCGGGGCGCAGCCCGAGGACGGCGCGCACGACCACCCCCAGGGTGCCCTCGGAGCCGGTGAAGAGCCGGGTGAGGTCGTACCCGGCGACCCCCTTGGCGGTGCGCCGGCCCGTGCGCAGCAGCCGCCCGTCGGCCAGGACCACGTCGAGGCCGAGCACGTACTCGGCTGTGACCCCGTACTTGACGCAGCACAGGCCGCCCGAGGCCGTGCCGACGTTGCCGCCGATGGTGCACTGCTCCCAGCTGGAGGGGTCGGGCGGGTAGTACAGGCCGTGCTCGGCGACGGCCCGGGAGAGGACGGCGTTGACGACGCCGGGCTCGACGACGGCGATGCGGTCGACGGTGTCGATCTCCAGGATCCGGTCCATCCGGATCAGGGAGAGCACGATGCAGCCGTCGGTGGCGTTGGCCGCGCCGGACAGGCCCGTACGGGCGCCCTGCGGGACGACGGGGACGCGTAGGGCGGTGGCGGTGCGCAGGACGTGCTGGACCTGTTCGACGGTGCGGGGCAGGACGACGGCGGCCGGGGTGCCGGCGGGGCAGAAGGCGGCCATGTCGGTGGCGTAGGAGGCGGTGACCTCGGGGTCGGTGAGGACGGCCTCGGCGGGGAGCCCTTCGAGCAGGCTCTCCGTCAGCCGCGCGGCGAGCGGTGGGTGCGCGGAGCGCGGTACGGAGGCCGAGAGATCATCGGCTGTGAGATCCATGGGCTCAGCGTGGCACCGGGGGCCATCGGTGTGAACACGGCGGCGACCGGCTTCGGACAGCCGGGCGAGCTCTTCATATTGACGCACAGTGCCTTCATGGACCGTATCGACGAGGAATCGCAGCAGCCCGTGCCGCCCGTGACCTTCACCGGCCGCAAGACGCTCGTGGCGGCCGCGGTTGCCGTGGTCCTGATCGTCGGGGCGCTGGTCATCCGGCCGGCCCGCCAGGGCGACGACGCGCGCCCGCCGGGCCCCAGCGAACGGGCCGCCTCGGCGGTCGGCATGGGCGCGCCCGCGGCGGCGGTGGACCTGACGGCGCTGGTCGCCGACCGGGAGAAGTGGGTCGCGGGGCATCCGGACGACGAGGGGTCGTGGGCGGTGCTCGGGGCGGCGTACCTGGAGCAGGCGCGGCGGACGGCGGGCCCGGGCTGGTACCCGAAGGCGGAGAAGGCGCTGAAGCGGTCGCTGGAGATCCACCCGGCCGAGAAGGGCAACTTCGACGCGATGACGGGCATGGGCGCGCTGGCCAACGCCCGCGGGGACTACGCCACCGGCAAGAAGTGGGGGGAGCTGGTGCGGGCGCAGGCACCGCAGCGGTGGACGGCGTACCCGGTGCTGGTGGACGCCTACTCGGGCCTCGGGGACTACAAGGGCGCCGAGCGGGCGATGGAGCGGCTGGTGGACCTGCGGCCGGGGCTGACGGCGTTCATCCGGGCCTCGCAGGTCTACCGGGACCGTGGCTGGCGCGAGGACGCGGCGATGGCGATGGAGCACGCGGCGGGCGCGGCGAAGTCCCCGGCGGAGAAGGCGTACGTGCTGTTCCGGCTCGGGGAGCTGGCCTGGGAGCGGGGTGAGACGACGGAGGCGCTCGGCCAGTACGAGGGCGCCCTGCGGGCGGACCCGGCGCAGGCGGAGGCCCTCGGGGGCCGGGCGCGGGCGCTGGCCGGGCTGGGCCGTGGCGGGGAGGCGGTACGGGACTACCGGCTGGCGCTGGGCCGGGCGCCGATGCCGCGACTGGCGCTGGAGCTGGGCGAGTTGCTGGAGTCGCTGGGGCGGGCGGACGAGGCGCGGGTGCCCTACGACATGCTGCGGGCGGCGGCGCGGGAGGGGGCGGACGGGGTGAACGACGAGGTGGTCCTCGGCCTGTTCGAGGCGGACCACGGGGATCCGGGCGCGGCGGTGCGGCGGCTCACGCAGGAGTGGGCACGGCACAAGAACATGCAGGTGGCGGATGCGCTGGGGTGGGCGCTGCACAAGTCGGGGGACGACACGGCGGCCCTGGAGTACGCGAAGAAGGCGACGGACCGGGGTTTGCGCAGTGCGGACTTCGCCTACCACCTGGCGATGATCGAGCGGGGTGTCGGGGACGAGGCCGGGGCGCGGCGCCACCTCCAGGAGGCGATGCGCACGAACCCGCGGTTCTCGCCGGTCCGGGTGCCGCTGGTGAAGGAGGCCCTGGCCTCGATCGGCCAGCCGCCGCCGGGCGGTCCGGAGAACGTGCAGCCGCCCACGCCGTGGGTGGCGCCGGAGCTGCCCAAGCCGGCCAAGCCGGAGCCGAAGCCCGCGGCGGCGAAGGCGGCTGCGCAGAAGCCGGCCGCCGCGAAGCCGAAGGCGGCGGCTGCGCCGGCGAAGCCGAAGCCGGCCCCTTCGCCGACGCTGACGCCGGCGCCGAGCCCGTCGGGAGAGTGACACGGCAGCGGGCCGGGGCCCGGGAGCTCGTGCCCCGGACCCCGGCCCGCGTACGGCCGGCCCGCGTACGGCCGGCCCGCGTACGGCCGGCTTGCCGCGTGCGGCCCGTTCACCGCAGAGCCGCGTACCCGCTGTGACGGCTAGAGGTTGCCGCGCTTGGCCTGCTCGCGCTCGATGGCCTCGAACAGAGCCTTGAAGTTGCCCTTGCCGAAGCCCATGGAGCCGTGGCGCTCGATCATCTCGAAGAAGACCGTCGGGCGGTCCTGGACCGGCTTGGTGAAGATCTGGAGCAGGTAGCCGTCCTCGTCGCGGTCCGCGAGGATCTTCAGCTCGCGCAGGGTCTCGATCGGGACGCGGGTGTCGCCGACCCACTCGCCGAGCGTGTCGTAGTACGAGTCCGGGGTGTCCAGGAACTGCACGCCCGCCGCCCGCATCGCGCGGACCGTGGCCACGATGTCGTTGGTCGCCAGCGCGATGTGCTGGACGCCCGCGCCGCCGTAGAACTCCAGGTACTCGTCGATCTGCGACTTCTTCTTCGCGATCGCCGGCTCGTTGATCGGGAACTTCACCTTCAGGGTGCCGTCCGCGACCACCTTCGACATCAGCGCCGAGTACTCGGTCGCGATGTCGTCGCCCACGAACTCCTTCATGTTCGTGAAGCCCATGACCTTGTTGTAGAAGCCGACCCACTCGTTCATGCGGCCGAGCTCGACGTTGCCGACGCAGTGGTCGATCGCCTGGAAGGTCCGCTTGGCCGGCGGCTCGACCATCGGGGCGACGGCGACGTAGCCCGGCAGGTAGGGGCCGGAGTAGTTCGAGCGGTCGACCAGCGTGTGGCGGGTCTGGCCGTAGGTGGCGATCGCCGCCAGCACGACCGTGCCGTGCTCGTCGGTCAGCTCGTACGGCTCGTCCAGGCCGCGGGCGCCCTGCTCGACGGCGTACTTGTACGCGGCGCGGGCGTCCGGGACCTCGATGGCGAGGTCGATGACGCCGTCGCCGTGGTCGGCGACGTGCTCGGCCAGGAAGCGGCCGTGGTCCGTGGTGGCCTTGATGACCGAGGTCAGGACGAAGCGCGCGGCGCCGTTGGTGAGGACGTAGCTGGCCGTCTCGCGGACGCCGTTCTCCGGTCCGGAGTAGGCGACGAGCTTCATGCCGAAGGCGGTGGAGTAGTAGTGCGCGGCCTGCTTGGCGTTGCCGACGGCGAAGACGACCGCGTCCATGCCCTTCACCGGGAAGGGGTCTGCCTCACGCGCGGTGTGCGGGGTGGTTTCGAGGTTCGCCAAGGAGTCAGTCATGAGCGCAGAGTCCCGCCGATCCACAAGCTGCGCAATAGTTTCGATTTCTGCTGTACAGGTTGCCCAGTAGGGGCGGAGGATGACTGAGAGATCTGTGCAGGATGACCACTCCCCGAGCGCCTGGAGGACCCCGATGGGAATCGACGCACTCGACGGCCGGCTCATCGTGCTGCTCGCGCGGGAGCCCAGGATCGGGGTGCTGGAGGCCTCGCGCCGGCTCGGCGTGGCCCGCGGCACCGTGCAGGCCAGGCTCGACCGGCTCCAGGCGAACGGGGTGATCCGCGGATTCGGCCCCCAGGTGGATCCGGCGGCCCTCGGATATCCGGTGACGGCCTTCGCCACACTGGAGATCAAGCAGGGCCAGGGCGCCGACGTACGGGCCCACTTGAGCGGGGTGCCGGAGGTCCTGGAACTGCACACGACCACCGGGCACGGGGACATGCTGTGCCGGCTGGTGGCCCGGTCCAACGCCGACCTCCAGCGGGTGATCGACCGGGTGGTCGGCTTCGAGGGGATCGTGCGGGCCTCGACGGCGATCGTCATGGAGAACCCGGTGCCGCTGCGGATCATCCCTCTGGTGGAGCAGGCGGCGGAAGACCACTGACGCAGTTCCAAAGAACAGTTTGCAAAGAACTCCTTGCATAGAGTCCTTTGCAAGTCTACGGTCGAGGCGTGCCCGAAGATCCTCAGGCCCCTGAGCCCGCCACGCCGCCCCAGGTCCGCATGCTGGACGCCCGTTCCCTGCGCGGACTCGCCCACCCGCTGCGCATGCGCATGCTGGCCGCCCTGCGGCAGGACGGCCCGGCCACGGCCTCCCAGCTGGCCGAGCGGCTCGGGGAGTCCAGCGGCTCCACCAGCTACCACCTGCGCCAGCTCGCCGCGCACGGGTTCGTCGAGGACGCCCCGGAGCACGGCAAGGGCCGGGAACGCTGGTGGCGGGCCTCCCACGAAGGCACGGGCTTCGACGAGTCGATGCTGTACGACGGCGACCCCGAGACCCGGGGCGCCGCCGATGTCTTCCTGCACGAGATCGCAACGATCCACGCACAGGAGATGGACACCTGGCTCGGCAATGCCCACGCGTGGCCGACGGAGTGGCGGCGCGGCTCCGACATCAGCGACTTCACACTGCGCCTGACGCCCGAGCAGAGCCTGGAGCTGGTCCACAAGCTCCACGACCTGGTCAACGGCTACCGCGACCTGCCGGCGGTGGAGGGCATGGAGACGGTCCGCGTCCACACGCACGCCTTCCCCCGCCGAAGCGGGGCATAGCCGACCGCCGGCCACCCGCCGGTCCCGCTCCGCAGGCTCGTCCCGCGCGTATGCACCTGTGCGCCCGCGCCCGTACCTCACCCCTCCCTGCCTGAGAAGGAGTCCTGCCATGCACGCCTTCCCGTCCGCCGCCCTGTCCGCCGAGCTCCACGCCGACACCCACACCGCCCGGACCGCCGAGCCGGCCGCCGAGGCCACCGCCTGGCACCTCGCCGGGGATGCCGCCCCCGCCCCCTCCCTGCGCAACCGGCTCGGCGGGGCACTGATCGGCGCCGGGCTGCGCCTCATCCAGCCCGGCCCCCTCCCCACCCGGATCGCCCGCGCCCCGCACGCCGCATGAGCCGGCGGCCCTTCACGGCCGTCCTGGCCGCCAACACCGTCTCCATCGCGGGAAGTTCACTCACCCTCATCGGCGTCCCGTGGTTCGTCCTGCAGACCACGGGCAGCGCCGGGCGCGCCGGGGTCGTCGCCTTCTGCGCCACCCTGCCCGTCGTCGTCGCCGCGCTCGTCGGCGGCCCGGTCATCGACCGGATCGGGCGCCGCCGGGTCTCCGCGGCCTCCGACCTGATCTGCGGTCTGGCCGTCGGCGCGATCCCGCTGCTGCACTACGCGGGTCTGCTGGAGTTCTGGATGCTGTGCGCGCTGATGGCCGTCGGCGGGCTCGTGCACACCCCCGGCCTGACCGCCCGCGGGGTCCTGCTGCCCAGCCTGGCCGAGCACTCCGGAACCACCCTCACCCGGGCGGCCGGCCTCTACGACGCGGTCTCCCGCGGTGCCCGCATGATCGGGGCCGCGGTGGCCGGCCTGCTGATCGCGGTGTTCGGCGCCGAAGCCGTCCTGCTGCTGGACGCGGCCACCTTCGCCGTCTCGGCGCTGCTGGTCGCCGCCTTCCTGCGCGGGGTGCCGGCCGCCGATCCGCAACCGGCCGCCGACAAGGTCTCGTTCGCCGGCTACCGGGCCGAACTGGCCGAGGGCTGGACCTTCCTGACCCGTTCACGGCTGCTGCTCGGCATCACGCTGATGGTGATGATGACCAACGGCCTCGACCAGGGCTGGTCCTCGGTGCTGCTGCCCGTGCACGGCCGCGAGGCCCTCGGCGGCGCCACCGCGCTCGGCCTGCTGATCTCCCTGTTCGGCGGCTCCGCCCTGCTGGGCGCCCTGCTGTACGGGTGGTGGGGCGAGCGGTTCCCCCGCAGGACCGTCTTCGCCGCGGCCTTCCTGGTCTCCGGCTCGACCCGCTACGTCGTCGCCGCACTCGCCGGCAGCACGCTCCCGCTCGCCGTGACGATGGCCCTGGCCGGGCTGGGCGCGGGCATGCTGAACCCGATCCTGACCACGGTGGTCTACGAGAAGGTGCCCGAGGAGCTGCGCAGCCGGGTCGCCGGGGTGAGCACGGCGGGCTGCGAGCTGACCATGCCGCTGGGCGGGCTCGCCGCCGGTCTCCTGGTCGACGGGTTCGGGACGGCGCGGGCGCTGCTGCTGTTCGGCGGCACCTACCTGCTCGTCACGCTCGCGCCGCTGATCTTCCCGGCCTGGCGCGCCATGGAGCGGGCGCCCGGGCCGGTCAGCACGACGGAGCCGGCTCTCCCCGGTTCAGCGCCCGCAGCGCGTTCACCGCATCCGTCAGCGAAGTGACGGGGACCAGCCGCAGCCCCTCGGGGAGCTCGGACTGGGCGTCCGTGCACTCCGCTTCCGGTACGAGGAACACGTCCGCCCCGTCCCGGCGCGCGGCCTGGGTCTTCAGCGCCACCCCGCCGACCGCGCCGACCTTGCCGTCGGGGGTGATGGTTCCGGTGCCGGCGACGGTGCGGCCGCCGGTGAGGTCGCCGCCGCTGCCGTCCCCGTCGAGCTTGTCGACGATGCCGAGGGAGAAGAGGAGGCCCGCGCTCGGCCCGCCGACGTCGGCGAGGTGGAGCTCCACCTTCACGTCCTTGGGATCCTTGTGGAGGTATCCGAGGGCGGCCCGGGAGGCGGCCGACTGCGACGTGGCCATTTCCTCCAGATTGTGCTCCTCGATCTCCTCGTCGCTTCCGCCCGAGGGGTAGACGGCCTCCTTGGGCATGACCGCCCGGGTGGTGTCGAACAGGTTGTCCAGCAGCTCGGGCAGGGTCACCGTGGTCGACGGGCCGGTCGCCTGGATGGTGGTCATCCGCAGCTGGCCGGTGGTCTGCCGGGTCGGGGCGCCGGAGACGACGATGACCTGCTTGCCGTCCCGGACACCGAGCACGTCGGCCGTGGGCCCGGGCCGGGCGATCACGAACGGCAGCGGCGCGAAGGCCGCGGCGGCGAACAGGCCGAGCACGGGCGCGGCGCAGGCGGCCAGGGCGGCGGGACGCGGCAGACGTGTGAGGCGAGAGAGCACCCGGCCAATCTATCGGGCGCCCGATGCGGCGAAGCCGCGCCCCGACGACGGGACGCGGCTTCGGCGGGGCCCGGCCCCGTGCGACGCGCTCAGCGCAGGGCGTCGGCGACCTCGCGGGCCGCGTCCACCACCCGCGGGCCGACCCGCTCGGGCACGGCGTCGGCCAGCATCACCACGCCGACGCTCCCCTCCAGCCCGGTGATGCCCACGAGCGGGGCGGCGGCTCCGCTCGCACCGGCTTCGAGCTCCCCGTGGGTCAGCGTGTAGCCGGGCTCGATCAGCGAGCCCTGCCGCGCGGCCAGGATGGCCCGGCCGGCCGCGCCGCGGTCCAGCGGGTGGCGGAAGCCGGCCCGGTAGGCGACGTGGTAGTCGGTCCAGGTCGGCTCGACGACGGCGACGGCGAGCGCCTCGGTGCCGTCGACGAGGGTCAGGTGCGCGGTGGCTCCGATGTCCTCGGCGAGGGAGCGCAGCGCGGGCAGCGCCGCCTCGCGTACGAGCGGGTGCACCTGCCGCCCCAGCCGCAGCACGCCGAGTCCGACCCGGGCCCGGCCGCCGAGGTCGCGGCGGACCAGGGCGTGCTGCTCCAGGGTGGCCAGCAGGCGGTAGACCACGGTGCGGTTGACACCGAGTCGGTTGGAGAGCTCGGTGACAGTCAGACCGTGGTCGGTGTCGGCGAGCAGCTTGAGGACCCTGAGCCCTCGGTCGAGAGTCTGGGAGGTTTCCGCGGTCACGACGCCTCTCCCTCTTTCGGTGGCGGCGGTGACTCTCACGGGGTGGAGCGCTGCCGGTCCCTCGGCGACGCACGGAGAGGCCGCCGGTAGCGGCCATGGCACCGGCTGCGCTCCCGCGGCGGCGCTGCCACGGGGCGTTCGATGCGGGGACAGTAGCGAGCGGGTCCGCTCAGCGGAAGTCCTCGTCCAGAATCCGGGCGCGTACTACCCCTTTATGACGGTTTCCGCAGGCCCGTCGGCGTCAATTCGTGATCGGCACCGACCGGTTGGGTCCGTACGAAGCACCGCACGGACCCCACGGTCACATCTGGAGAAACCACCCACGGAGCCGAGGGGTCAAACCGGGCGCCCGGGGCTGCGGTCGGGGGCGGGCCTGCCGGCCGGGGCCTGGGCGCCGGGGCGTCAGCGCATGCGCGTGGCCCACTCCTGGACCTTCTTGATCCGCTCCCGCAGCTGCCCGGCGGTGGCCTCCGCGCTCGGGGGCCCGCCGCACACGCGGCGCAGCTCCGTGTGGATCACGCCGTGCGGCTTGCCGCTCTGGTGGACGTACGCCCCCACCATCGTGTTCAGCGACTTGCGCAGCTCCAGCAGCTCCTTGTGGGAGACCACCGGCCGCCGCTCCGCGGGCAGCTCCAGCAGGTCGGCCTCGGCGTCGGGCTTGCGGCGGCTGTGCGCGATCTGCCGCGACTGCCGCTTCTGGAGCAGCAGCTGCACCTGGTCCGGCTCCAGCAGCCCCGGGATGCCGAGGTAGTCCTGCTCCTCCTCGCTGCCCGGGTGCGCCTGCATGCCGAACTCGGCTCCGTCGTACAGCACCCGGTCGAAGACGGCGTCGGACTCCAGCGCCTCGAAGGACATCTGCTCGTCCTCGCCGGTGTCCTCGTCCTCCTGCCGGTTCGCCTCCTCCATCTCCTTCTCGGACTCGGCGTACGGGTCCTCCTCGCCCTGCTTCTTCGGCCGGTCGAGGACGTGGTCGCGCTCGACCTCCATCTCGTTGGCGAAGCCGAGCAGGTAGGGGATCGTCGGAAGGAATACGGACGCCGTCTCGCCACGTCTGCGCGAACGCACGAAACGTCCGACGGCCTGGGCGAAGAACAGCGGGGTGGAGATGGTCGTCGCGTACACGCCGACCGCGAGGCGCGGTACGTCCACGCCTTCGGACACCATCCGGACCGCGACCATCCAGCGGTCGTCGTTCCCGCTGAAGTCGTCGATCCGCTTCGAGGCGCCCGCGTCGTCGGAGAGCACGAGGGTCGCCTTGGTCCCGGTGATCTCGCGGATCAGCTTGGCGTACGCGCGCGCCGCGTCCTGGTCGGAGGCGATGACCAGGCCGCCCGCGTCGGGGATGCTCTTGCGCACCTCCGTCAGCCGCTGGTCGGCGGCGCGCAGCACGTTCGGCATCCATTCGCCGCGCGGGTCCAGGGCCGTGCGCCAGGCCTGCGAGATGGCGTCCTTGGTCATGGGCTCGCCGAGGCGGGCGGCGATCTCGTCGCCCGCCTTCGTACGCCAGCGCATGTTGCCGCTGTAGGAGAGGAAGATCACGGGGCGGACGACGCCGTCGCCGAGGGCGTTCCCGTAGCCGTAGGTGTAGTCGGCGGAGGAGCGCCGGATCCCGTCGTTCCCCTCTTCATAGGTGACGAAGGGGATGGGGTTGGTGTCGGACCGGAAGGGCGTACCGGTCAGGGCGAGGCGGCGGGTCGCCGGGTCGAAGGCCTCCAGGCAGGCCTCGCCCCAGGACTTGGAGTCGCCGGCGTGGTGGATCTCGTCGAGGATGACCAGCGTCTTGCGCTGCTCGCAGCGGTTGCGGTGCAGCATCGGCCGCACGCCGACGCCCGCGTACGTGACGGCGACGCCGTGGTACTCCTTGCTGAGCGGCCCGGCGGAGTAGTCCGGGTCCAGCCGGATGCCTATCCGGGCGGCGGCCTCGGCCCACTGCTTCTTCAGGTGCTCGGTCGGCGCGACGACGGTCACCTGCTGCACCACGTGGTGGTGCAGCAGCCAGGACGCCAGGGTCAGGGCGAAGGTCGTCTTGCCTGCGCCGGGCGTCGCCACCGCGAGGAAGTCGCGGGGCTGGGTCTGCAGGTACCGGTCCAGCGCACCCTGCTGCCAGGCGCGCAGCTTGCTGGCGGTGCCCCACGGGGCACGGCCGGGGAAGGCGGGTGAGAGGTGGTGGGAGGCGGTAGTAGTCACGGTCTCCGGTTCGGGCTCTCGGCGGCGGTCGTACGTAGGACAACCGGGCCACCCTACCGGTGCGGGCCGACCCCTCGGCGAGGGACAGGCCCGCGACCTCGCCGGGTGCGGTGAGCGTCACACCGCTTCGTGCAGCGCCTTCAGCCGCCGGGCGATCTGGCCCACGTCTTCGAGGCTTCCCATTGCCACCTCGATCACCAGCTCGTACGCCTCGTCCTGATCGACCTCGATCATTTCGGTCCCGTTGAAGTCGAGGAACACGAGGTGCACATCCACGCCATGCGCTTGTCGCCGTCGACCAGTGGATGGTGGATGGTGGACGGCGAGCGACTGGAGCAGCGCCGCGGCCTTGTCCGTCTTCTCGCCCAGCCTGCGCACGGTCTCTCGGTCCGCCTCCTGTTCGAGGTGGCGGTCTACCGCCTGGAGCACTACGGCGTGCATGCTGCGGCCCTCCTCCTCAGCCCGGAGCTTGAGTGCCTCTTGCTGGTCGTCGCGCAGACGCAGGTTCATGGCCCTACCAAAACGGCACCACCGCCACGGGGCCGCAGTGGTGCTACTTTGCAGCGGGAGCCGCGGCCGGTACGGAATCCACCCGGGTCGCGACCCACGCCCCCACCAGCGCCACTGCGGCCATCGGCAGGAAGACGACGACGAAGGCGGCCGGGTGCGAGGCGGTCGTTCCTTCCGCGAGGGTGTGGCCGGCGCCCGCCGCTCCCCCGCCCACCGCTCCCCCGCCCAGCGCCGCGAACGCCGCGCCCCCCGCCGCGAGCAGCACCACATTGGCCAGGGCGTCCGAGATCTGCAGGGCGGCGGAGTTGGCCCCCGCCTCCTCCGGCGCGGACAGCTTCAGCAGCAGCACGCTCGTCGAGCCGATCACCAGCCCCATCCCCAGGCACCCCAGCGCCCAGACCAGGGCCACCGTCCACACCGGCACCGCCTCGATCAGCACGGCCGGCGCCCCCGCGATGGCCGCCGCGACGAACACCATCCCCAGCACCATGAGCCGCTGCCGGTACGGCGCCACCCACCCTTTGGACTGCACCCACGAGCCGCCCGCCCAGGTCACCCCGCCCAGCGCCAGCGAGAACCCGGCGAGCGTCGGGCTCAGCCCCCGCTGGGTGACCAGCATCAGCGGCACGAAGCTCTCCGCGGCGATGAAGGAGCCGGCCGCGACCCCGCGCAGCAGCACCACGGAGGGCAGCCCGCGCCGCGCCAGGTACGTCCCGCGCGGCAGCAGCCCCAGCACCGCGGGCATCAGCAGGGCGGCCCCGACGAGAGCGGGCAGCACCGACACCCACCGCAGGTCCTGGGCGGCGTACTGGAGCAGCCCCGCCCCGACGGAGATCCCGAGCGCCAGCCGGATCCGCCGCCGGTCGAAGGCCGCAGGCGGCGCGTCCGCGTCGACGGGGCCGGAGGCGGTCCGCCGTATCGCGGGCAGCGCGACCGCCAACGGCACCACGACCAGCGCCGGAATCCCGAGGAACACCCACCGCCACCCGAGGTGCTCGGTCACCGTCCCGGCGGCCAGCGGTCCCACGATGGACGGCACGACCCAGCTCGCGGCGAAGGCGGCCATGATCGCGGGCCGCAGCCGCTCCTCGTAGGCCCGGCTGACGACGACGTACAGGGCGACGATCACCAGCCCGCCCCCGAACCCCTGCACGGCCCGCCCGAGCACGAACACCCCCATGCCCCCGGCGGTCCCGCAGCACACCAGCCCGGCGGCGAAGGCCCCGATCCCGACGGTGAGCGGCCGCAACGGCCCCCGCCGGTCGGCCCACTGACCGGAGAGCACCATGCCGAAGAGGCTGGTGGTGAAGTAGGCGGAGAACCCGAAGGCGTAGAGCCCGATCCCGTCGAGCTCCCGCGCGGCGACGGGCATGGCGGTGCCGACGGCGGTGGCCTCGAACGCGATGAGGAACACCACGGAGATGATCCCGACGCTGAGCGTCCGGTACGCGGACCCGAGAATCCCGCCCCCGGGCTGGGACGGGACCGGCACGCTGCGCTGCGGAACGCGGGGTTCAAGGGCACTCATCGCCCCAGAGTAAGGCCCGTAGCCACCGGGCGCCCCTGTCATTTCGACGGAGCCCGCCTCGTCCCGCGGACCTAGGCAGTTTCGTTTGGATCACCGGGCGGACCAGAGGAAGATGCCCGCGATGTGGAGCCCGGCCAGGTAGATGGTGGCGGTCTTCTCGTAG